>JAFPPJ010000364.1 GCA_017410745.1 Oscillospiraceae bacterium | reverse complement strand
GGAATATGTGGTCTTCGACAAGACCGAGGAAAATCCGTCTGTGGCTACGGTCATGGAAGCTGCACGTCTCGCAGTATCAAACGGGGCCGATTTTGTGATAGGCATCGGCGGAGGCTCGCCTCTCGATGCAGCAAAGGCTGCCGCCCTCATGGCCGCAAACCCCGATAAGGGCGAAGCCTTTCTCACAGGGAAGGAAAAGTGTCAGTACACCCCTGCCCTGCCCACAGCTGCAATACCTACTACCTGCGGCACAGGCTCCGAGGTCACGGGCGTGTCCGTGCTCACATATCATGAGCGCCGTACCAAGGGCTCTATACCATTCAGGATATATCCTGCCATCGCATTATGTGACGGCAGCTATCTGATAAATGCACCACGATCACTTATCATAAACACCGCTGTTGATACTCTCGGCCACCTTATCGAAAGCTACCTCAATTCCGCTGCGGACGATCACAGCAAGGCAATAGCCGCTCACGGACTTGAGCTGTGGAAGCGTGATCTTCCCCTGCTCGAGCGAGGCATCACAGCTGACGAGGGCAATATGCTGCTTGAGGCATCTGCCGCAGGCGGCGCTGCAATAGCACATACAGGCACGGGCATCCCGCACGGTCTGAGCTATACCCTCACCTATGAGCAGCATATCCATCACGGCAAGGCTGTAGGATATTTCCTGCCCGCATATGTTCGTCTCTGCCCCGATGCAGACAGACGTGAGGTGCTTCGTCTCACAGGCTTTGACAGCGAAGAAGCTATGGCAAGATATATCTACAGTATGTGCGGATGTGCTCCTATAGACAGAAGTCTCGCTGCACTCTCCGCAGAGACTTTCATGAAGAAGCCCGAAAAGCTTCTTACAGCACCATTTGCGGCTGACAGCGATGCCGTATCGGAGATAGCCTTCTCAGCCTGCGATATTGTATAGGATACGGCGGTCATAACTGTCCGAGCCTGCACCGGTCATTTGCAGGAGCATAAAATTTTTGACTTGTCTATTGTATTTTGTATATTTATATGATATAATAACGAAAGCGGGGCATTGTCCCGCACGGGGAAGATAATATGGAGCGATTGCGCAAAATCATGCTCGCACTTGGCACCTGTGCCTTTGTTGTCTGCTCGCTGTTTCTTGACGTGATGGGCGGCCTCGGCATACTGTTCGGTGCGGACGAAAAATACCACAGCATCGGAGTGATGCTGATAGCATCAGCGGCAGTATTCCTGCCCTGCCTTGTGCTCTCATACTTCAGGAAGGCATGGAGCAATATCATTTCGGCGATACTGAATATCGCTGCTACCGTATTATACATCATCCCGCTCGACACATTGAACAGCATTCCCGAAAGCACGATACCAAGATCCCTTATATCCGTGCTGACAGCGAGAATATATCCATCTATCGCAGTTACAGCACTGCTCGGACTTGCAGTTGCAGCCGATGCTATGTGTTATGACAGAAGATCTGCCCGTGAAACACGTCGGCGTAAACGAATACATGAAAAAAAGCGTCAGCTCAAGGAAGAAGAAAAGATAATCTGAAAGCCATTGAGCCTTTTGGCTCAGGGCTTATGCGGAGTGATATTATGAGTGTTACCATAAAAGATGTGGCAAAGGCTGCAGGTGTGTCGGTTGCCACCGTGTCACGAGTACTCAATGACAGCAGCGCCGTTTCTGAGGATACTGCTGCACTTGTAAACGATACCATTGACAGACTGGGTTACAGTCCAAATCTCCTCGGACGAAATCTCAGGAAGCGTGAGACTAAGAATCTGCTTATCGTAGTTCCCACCACAGGTTCGTTCTACGGTGGTGTGATACGCGGTATACAGGACACCGCCGAGAATGAATATGACGTGCTCATCGCCTGCGGATACAGCACAGTCTCAATAGAACTGCGCCTTCTCGGTATGCTGCAGAACCATACCGTAGATGCGGCTATACTTCTTGGCACCCGCGTGGAGGCATCCACTCTCGATGCACTGTCGGCGCGCTTCCATATAGGACTTTGCTCCGAATCGGTGGAGGGTTCTAATACCCTTACCGTGCTTATCGACAACCACAAGGCTGCATTTGACGTTATATCACGATACATCGCACACGGCAAGAAGCGCATCGCGCTTGTCACCACCGATGAGTCGATAATCGCACCCTCGTCGGATGACCGATACCGCGGATATATAGATGCGCTTACCGCTCACGGAATACCCATCAGGGAAGAGTATATCTTCCGCAAGACATATGACTATACCTGCGGCATAGAAGCGGCACAGCATTTTCTTTCGCTGCCCGAGCCGCCTGAAGCCGTGCTGTGCATATCAGACCTGCTTGCTGCGGGCATGATAAAGGAATGCCTGCGCCGCGGCGTGAAGGTCGGCAGTGACATTGAAGTCTGCGGCTTTGACAACATCGAGCTGTGCGAAATGTTCACGCCTATGATAACCACTGTGGCACAGCCTGCATATGAAATGGGCAAAACAGTGGCACGCTGTCTTATAGATTCGCTCCGCACAGGCAGACTTCCTCACGGCACTATTGTCATGGACTACGACATTATCGTGCGTGAATCGGCGAATCTTGAAGGAGGCTCCATATGATCACCACTCTCACACTAAATCCCGCAATAGATTATAATATCACACTGAAGGAATACATATCAGGCGGCATGAACCGTGCCTCAAGCGACTATGTACGCTGCGGCGGAAAGGGAATAAACGTATCCACTGTGCTCACCGCTCTCGGCGCACAGACCACCGCCTATGGCTTCATTGCCGGCTTCACGGGCGATGAGCTCGCTGCTTCCCTCGCTTCAAGGGGGATAAAGACAGATTTCATACGTCTTGACAGCGGCATGACAAGGATATGCATCAAAATACATGAGGAGAGCGGCAGAGAGACCGAGATAAATCCGGCAGGGCCCGCAATATCGGGCAGCGATCTTGACAAGCTCATGACTAAGCTCGACTCCCTTACCGCAGATGATACCATCGTACTCGCAGGCTCTGTTCCCAAGACTGTAAACTCCGACATATACGAGAAAATATCCGAGAGACTGATGGGCAGAGTACGCATAGTTGCCGATGCATCCGGTATGCTCCTCACGAATATACTGCACTATCATCCGTGGCTCATCAAGCCCAATCACAAGGAAGCAGAGGAAGTCTGCGGCATGAGGATAGATTCTCACAGCGATGCTGAGAAATGTGCTATAAAGCTTCGTGAGATGGGCGCAGAGAACGTTATCATATCAATGGCAGAAAAGGGCTCAGTACTTGCATCTGCCGAGGGCATATACCATATATCAGCACCTCACGGCAGAAGCATAAACACTATCGGCGCAGGCGACTCTCTGCTTGCAGGATTCCTTGCATCCTATGAGAGATGCGGCGATATGAAGGAGGCGCTGCGCTGCGGCACAGCTGCAGGCACAGCCACCGCATTCACAGGCGTGCTCTGCACCCGTGAGGACTACGACAGGATACTGCCGGAGGTGCAGTATGAATGATCGCATAGCGGAATTTCAGAAGGTATCGGAGCATATCTCCGGCATATCGCCCGATATCATAAAGCTGCCCCGCCGTGCTACTGCAGGCTCGGCAGGATATGATATATTTGCGCCCTCAGATATTGAGCTTGCACCGATGCAGACTATCGTCATAGCAACGGGACTGCGCTGCAGGATAGATGACGGCTGGATGCTCATGATAGTTCCCCGCAGCGGGCTCGGCTTCAGATACAGGCTTTCCCTCGACAACACCGTCGGCATCATAGACAGCGACTACTACTACTCCGACAACGAGGGGCATATAATGATAAAGATGACCAACTGCACCAACGAGGGCAAGACCTTGTGCATAAAGGCGGGCACCGCATTTGCACAGGGCATATTCATCCCCTACGGTCTTACCATAGATGATGATGCAAAGGGCATACGAAACGGCGGCTTCGGCAGTACAACATAAGGTGGATATATGAAGATAATCTCATGGAACGTTGCAGGCTTCCGCGCCTGCCTTAAAAAGGGCTTTGCCGACTTTTTCACAGCATCCGATGCAGACGTGTTCTGCATACAGGAAAGCAAGCTCACCGCAGAACAGAACGAATTTCACCCGCAGTCCCATCCCTACGAGTATCTCTTCCCTGCTGTGAAGAAGGGCTATTCCGGTACTCTTGTCTATTCCCGCATAGAGCCGCTGTCCGTCAAGTACGGCATCGGCGACGAGGAGTATGACAATGAAGGGCGCACCATCACCCTTGAATTCAAGGACTTCTATCTCGTCACGGTATATGTGCCCAACGCAAAGAACGACCTTTCCCGCATACCTTCGCGCATGAGATTTGAGGATCTCTTCCGTGCATATCTCCTTGACCTTTCGGCAAAGAAAGGCGTGGTAGTGTGCGGCGACATGAATGTGGCACATGAGGAGATAGATATAAAGAACGTCAGACCCAATATAGGCCATGCAGGCTTTACCTATGAGGAACGCGGCAAGATGACAGAGCTTCTTGCCGCGGGCTTTACAGATACATACAGACACTTCTACCCCGACAGGGTGCAGTATACATGGTGGAGCTATATGGGCAAGGCAAGGGAGAACAACGTCGGCTGGCGTATCGACTATTTCATAGTGAACAACGGCTTTACCGACAAGGTAAGCGATGCCGTGATATATGATGATATCATGGGCAGCGACCATTGTCCCATCGGCCTTACGGTAAACGTGTGAAAGGATGCGGTATCATGACTGAACTTGAAAGAATGGCGGAGCATGTCAGGAGCAAGATCAGCATCACTCCGAAGATAGGCATAGTTCTCGGCTCGGGTCTCGGAAAGCTCGCAGACAGCGTAGAAAACGCCGTACATATCCCGTATTCGGACATACCGGGTTTCCCCGTATCCACCGCTGAGGGGCACAAGGGCGAGTATCTCTCTGGCACTATACACGGTGTTCCCGTTATCCTCATGAACGGCCGCATACACTATTACGAGGGCTATACCATGCAGCAGGTGGTCACACCCGTCCGTGTCATGGCGCTGCTCGGAGCACAGACCGTGATACTCACCAATGCGTCGGGCGGACTGAACACATCATTTTCCCCCGGCACTATAATGTGCATCACCGATCATATCACATCATTTGCCCCCTCCCCTCTCATAGGGTCCAATGACGACACTCTCGGCACAAGGTTCCCGGATATGAGCTGCGTATATGATGTATCCCTGAGAGATATCCTGCACGCTTCGGCACAGAGACAGGGCATAGACCTGGCAGACGGGATATACATACAGATAACAGGCCCCGCATTCGAGACCCCCGCGGAGTCAAGGATGTATGCCATGCTCGGAGCTGACAGCGTAGGCATGAGCACCGCCTGTGAAGCTATGGCACTTCATCATATGGGCAGAAAGGTACTCGGCATAAGCTGCATAACCGATATGTGCATAGGAAATAGTGGCATCACCACACACGAGGAGATACAGCGCATAGCCGACCTTGCAGGCGACAGGATAGGCGCACTCATACTCGATATCATCGGCAGGATATGACAATATCCCGAAAGCATCATGCTTTCGGGATATTTTATCACTTCGCCGTCAAGATCAGCTTTTACGCTCGACGTGCTTGCCGCGCTTTTCTGCGTACATCCTCTCATCGCTTTCGCGCAGGAATCCTTCAAGTCCGTCCTGTTTTGCAATGTTTGCAAAATATATTCCGCAGCTTATATCTATCTTGTATTCCTTGCCGCTGCTTCGCACCGCTTCTTCAAGCTTTCTGCGGACGTGTCTGACTGCCTTTTCCGCATACTTCACATCCTTGCCCGGCATGATGATATAGAACTCATCACCGCCCGTGCGCCCGGATATATCGCCCTTTCCGCAGCTTGAAAGGATGGCATTGCCCAGCGTGCTTATGGCAAAATCGCCTTCCTTGTGGCCGTACCGATCGTTTATATGCTTGAGCTTGTCCATATCTATCATGACCACAGTCATCACAGACTCGGGATCGTTTGAAAGCTCTCTGTATACTCTGTCGGATTCCTTCTCGAAGCCGCGCCTGTTGAGCATACCCGTCAGCCTGTCATGCGTGCTCTCTGATTCAAGATCCTGTACGAGCCGCCTTACCTTGTTTCTCTGCAGCAGAGTTTCAAGCGAGATAGATATATTGACCGTCCACACGCTGTAGAACTCGTTGAACGGCTCATCGCTGTCCATCATTATCGCAGAATATCCAAATGCATGATCGCCGAAATGGATATGCGATATATAGTAGCAGTACGGTTCATCGGATGTGTCAACAGGTATGAACTGATCTGTAGTGATACATCCCTCCGGCCGCACAGATGTGCCGGTATTGTCTATCCATACCGCCGGATACACCAGATGAGTGGGCTTCTCCATCTCCGTTTCATAGGAATACCTGCCCTTTTCGTCGGTATATGCCAGCAGGAAATATTTTGAATATGCGCCTATATTCTTGCTGTACTTCGCAAATGTCCCTGTCATACCGTCTATCTCGGATACGCGGTTCATCTCAAGCATAGCCGCTTCCGTATCAAGGATATAATAAAGCATCGTCAACACCTTATGTGATGCCGCATTCTTGTCATTCTCGGTATTTTCGGGCTTTTTGCACCCGCAGGACTCGGTATACAGATTGTCCGTGGGCAGCACCAGATGAAACGGCTTACCGTTCTCATCGGTAAGGGACTCACCCTTGTAATACCGCTCGAACATATCGAATATAGCTTCTGCCACTCTGCCTTCATCTCTCGTGACAGTCGTGATGACAGGCGTATGATTGCGTGCCTCAAGGACATTGTCAAAGCCCGATACGCACACATCCTCGGGGCAGTTTATACCTCTTTCCTCAAGCGCATCGCACACCGCTATCGCCATATAGTCGTTTGCACACACGATAGCCTGCGGCGTCTGCTCACATTCACCGAAGAAGAAATCCACAGCTTCCTTGCCCCTGTGATACCACATATCGCCGTGATAGACGCCTACGCCGTTTTCAGGCAGGCCACATTCACGCATGGCACCCCTGAATGCCTCGAGTCTTTTATTCGCATCCACATTATCCTCAGGTCCCGACATAAAGCCTATACGGTCAAAGCCGTGATGCTTGACGAAATGTCTTACCATTTCCGCGATACCGCTGATATTGTCGAAATGCACCTGCACGAACTCATCGCAGGGATCGCCTACCGATGCAATGGGACATTTGCATTCGTCCAGCTTGCTGCGTATCCTTTTGCGGATATCGGGCAGCAGCAGGTTGCTGTTGTCGAATACTATACCATCAAGACGGTCATAAGGGATAATATCCAGCATTTTATATTCATACTCGGCATAATCCTCATACTCCATGCCGATCTTGCCTATAAAATTGAAAAAGAACATATCATAGCCGCTGTTCTTCGCTGCATTGTACAGTGCCTTGCATAGTCTTCTCTGCAGATTGCCGGTGATGCCGCCGAGAAAATAGCCTACCGTTTTGCGCCCGTTTATCACTTTTTTCACCGTCCCCGTCGTTCCTTCGGATAATAGTGTATACACACTCTATTATAATAACACACAATTGTTCAAATTTCAAGACCTTTG
>JAFPPJ010000363.1 GCA_017410745.1 Oscillospiraceae bacterium | reverse complement strand
GCCGAACTTGTCGAAGTAGTGGCGGATGTCACCTGCGGTGCGGTTCTTGTTATCGGTAAGGGTCTCTACGATGACTGCAACGCCCGAAGGACCGTAGCCCTCATATACATTGGACTCATAGTTGGTCTTGTCCGAGTCGCCCATAGCCTTCTTTATGATGCGGTCGATGTTGTCGTTGGGCACGTTGTTGGACTTAGCCTTGGCGATAAGGTCGCGCAGCTTGGCATTGTTGTTGGGGTCGCCGCCGCCCTCCTTTACGCATACTGCTATCTCACGGCCTATCTTGGTGAATATCTTCGCCTTTGCACCGTCAGTAGCCTCTTTCTTTCTCTTGATATTGTTCCATTTTGAATGTCCTGACATATTTATCCTCCTTAGAGTATTGGATACTTACTGTGCGCTCTTATAGAGCACCGTCCTTTATGCTGCGCATTATTATGCCGAAAAGCTCATCAATGCGCTCATTATCGCCGCACAGCTTCAGAAAGCCGAACAGCGTCTCAAGCGATGTTGCCTTGTGGTATTCTATCGGGTTGGAGCTCTTGGGTATGCTGCCATGCCCTACCGCAGCATTCCTGCCGCGCTTCATGACTGCCGCTTCATCCTCCGTCAGCAGCTCCTCTATGGCATCTGCCGCCTGCGCCTGAAATGAAGCCCTGACATACTTCACGGATGCGCTGTGCAGCTTCCTTGCAGAGGTATTCGCTTCAAGCACGAGCATCTCCCGCACCTTCTCGCTGTATACCGCATCACCGAGGAACGCCATGGAAGCCGGGCTGTACTGCTTCGCTCTGTGCCTTATATCATCCATACTTTCACCCGATCAGAATACGAAGTCGAACTCAAAGCCGAATATATTTACAGTGTCGCCCTCGTCTATGCCCATCTCTTCAAGCTTGTCGATGATGCCCGAGGTGCGCAGCACTCGCTGGAAGTACTGCAGCGACATATAGTCGTCCATATCCACTGTGCGTATGATATGCTCGAGCCACGGCGCTTCCACATAGAATACCGCATCGTCGCCGCGTGTGATCTCGAACTTCTGACCCTTGCCCGCTTCTTCATCGAAGCTCACAGGCAATGCTTCGGGCTCGTATCTCTTTATGGGAGGAAGCTCGGAGAGCTTCTCTGCGATGAGCGATATCAGTTCGGATGTGCCCTGAGTGGTGGCTGCGGATATGCATATGCACTCATAGCCCTTGTCCCTGATGAACGCGGTGAACTCATCCTTCTGCTCATCGGTCGCCATATCGCATTTATTTGCGCACACGATCTGCGGCCTTTCGGACAGCTCCTCCGAAAAGTTCTTCAGCTCGCGGTTGATTATCTCAAAGTCCTCCTTCGGGTCGCGGCCTTCGCTGCCCGATACGTCCACCACATGAACGATGAGCCTGCATCTGTCCACATGACGCAGGAACTCATGGCCGAGACCTACGCCGTCTGCCGCACCCTCGATAAGGCCGGGTATATCCGCCATAACGAAGGAATTGCCCTCGTCCACACGCACTACTCCGAGCACCGGCGAAAGTGTGGTGAAGTGATAATTCGCTATCTTGGGCTTGGCTGCGGACACCACAGAGATAAGCGTGGATTTGCCCACATTCGGGAAGCCTACCAGACCCACATCCGCAAGGAGCTTGAGCTCAAGGGACACCTCGTATTCCTGCCCCATGAAGCCGGGCTTGGAAAACTTCGGTATCTGACGGGTGGGTGTAGCAAAACGCGCATTGCCCTTGCCGCCCTTGCCGCCCTTTGCTATAACGACAGGCTCATCCCCGGAAATATCGGCGAGTATCCTGCCGCTCTCGCGCTCACGCACCACTGTGCCGCGCGGAACTTTTATAACAAGGTCGGGGGCGTTCTTTCCCGTGCGGTTGCCGCCGCTGCCGTTCTGTCCCTTCTGAGCGGCATACTTGCGCTTGTACCTGAAATCTATCAGGGTAGAGAGCGAATCATCGGCAACGAATACGATGTCGCCGCCCTTGCCGCCGTCTCCGCCGTCGGGGCCGCCTGCTGCAACGTACTTCTCACGGTGGAACGATACCGCACCGTCTCCGCCGTCGCCTGCCTTGATGTTTATCACGGCTTTATCTACAAACATAACCATTCTCCATCAATAATATGCGCCCTTACCGTAAAAGGGCATTACCGATTAATTATACCATAGTTCTGCGGATTTGTCAAGTTGAT
>JAFPPJ010000362.1 GCA_017410745.1 Oscillospiraceae bacterium | reverse complement strand
TGGAACACACCTTTATAATATGCACCGCCCCCCAGCACTATGCCAAGTGCTCCTGCCGCCGCTGCCTCTCCCTGTGCGGAATTAGGGCTCTCGTGCTTTCTTCTGTCCCTTTTCCATATCCGATATGCTGCCTTGCCGTCCATCCCCAGTATATATGCCGCTGCACACAGATACAGAGCAGTTATCCTTGACGGGATGTAATTTACAACATCATCTGTCAGTGCAGATGCCCTGCCGAAGTCGATGAATTCATCATTTTTATACCCCACCATGGAATCCAGCGTATTTATGGCCTTATAGGCATAGGCAAGAGGTGCGCCGCCTATCATCATATAGAAGATCGGTGCGGTGACACCATCCGATGTGTTCTCCGCCACTGTTTCCACAGCAGCGCGGGCAATGCCCTTTTCATCAAGTATATCCGTATCCCTGCCCACTATCCAGGAAAGGTGATACCTTGCATTCTCCGTATCACTTGCTGCAAGGTCCTTGTATACCTTCATGGACTCATAGCAGAGATCCTTTGCTGCAATGCAGAAATAGCAGAGCACAGTTTCAACAATGATGCCTGCAACGGTTGAAAGTGAATATGCCGCAATGGTCACGGCAAGGGCGATGATAAAGGTGGTCATCACCGTGATGATCATCAGGACAACGCCTTTTCTGCGTTCATTTCCCGATTTTTTTCTTAAATCAGCCGAAAGGCGTGTTATCAGCTTTCCTATAAAGCGGACAGGATGGGGCATCCCCTGGGGGTCGCCTATTATCATATCAAGTATGAAAGCTGCTATGACCGGTATGGAATAATACAATTATCTCACTGCCTTGTAATGTTGACAAAAAGGATGGCATCAGGTACGCCCCGATGCCATCCTGTAAGATACAAGAGACTTATTCTACAACTATGTAGTATGCGCCGCCCTCTGTTACGCTGAAAGTGAGCTTTCCGTCAGAGTCGATAACGCTGGTAGCAACACCTCTGAGCTTCTTGCCTTCCTTATCATAGAGATAAACCTTGGCAAGTCTGCTGCCGCGCTCTGCGGGAAGAGGAAGTGTTACGGAATACTTGCCGCCTACAGAAGAGAAGGAATTGGTAAGGCCTACCTGATACTGTGCGATAGAACCCTTCTTAGCCTTATTCTTGAGCTTAGCGGGAATGAAGTTGATGTTATACTCGATATAGGTATCGAACTGCTGAGCAGATGTGAGGTTGGTACCGTTGATCGTCCAGTAGGAACCATTGCTGAGCATGAATCTCAGTGCTACATTGCGTCCCTTTATAGCGGAGATAACGCTCTCGGGAACTACCTCTGCACCGTTCATAACGATGATGAGGCTCTGGTTGGACTTAGCTTCACGAGCAAGCTTTGCAATAGTATCCCAGCCGTTGTACTTCTTGTAGTTCTTTATATAAGGAACACCGTCAGAAACTGTTACACTGTTGTTTGTAGAACTGTTATTCCTGTTTCTCCATGCCATGTAGGAATAGTAGTTTGCATCGTTGCCGTAGTAATATCCGTTATATCCGTATGCATAGGTATACGGATAGTAATAATAGTTGTAGTAGTATGATGCAGGATCATTATAATAGTTATAATAATAACTGTCATAATATCTGCGGGTAACATAGGATGAGTTACCGTTAGAAGCTCTTACAGCATCTTCATAGCTGCTGTACCATCTGCCTGTGTAGGAAGAATACCAGCCATAAGCGCTTGTATTGATATTACCGGTATAGTATCCGCCTGTAACATATCCTGAGTTGCCGTTGGAAGCTGCTACAGCTGCTTCATATGTGCTGTACCACTTATTTGTATAGGAAGAATAGTATCCATAACCGTTAGCTAATGTATAGTAAGAACCATTGGTCGTTACAACGTATGCACTGTTGCCGTTGGATGCAGCAAGAGCATCAGCATAGTTATGATAATAATACCCTGTTACCTGGCTATAGAAAGGATAGTACGAAGAATAAGTAGTATCAGTATATACCTGACCGCCGCTTACCTTTGACTGGTCGTTACCGGATGCAGCAAGAGCAGCATTGAAGCTTGTGTACCATCTGCCTGTCAAGGAAGAGTAATGAGTGTATGTAGGTGTATAAGTGGGATTAGAAGAGCCGGGATTATATCTTATTACAGCATCGATCTCAGCCTGTGTCATAGTAGAAGAATCTACGGTTACGCCTGTGAAACCAATTGCTTCCGCAGCTGCTCTGGTATTATAATAATATCCGTTAGATGCTTTGTAATATGTTTCAGCACCTACGCCTACGGCAGCGACCTGTGAAGCCACTATCAAAGCGGCTGCAGCTGCAGCTATCTTACGTAATTTCATAACTTTTCTCCTTTACATTTATATTAAATTTCGCTTTTGTCTCGCGATGGATATTCAATACCTATTTTAGATATTCATATATGAGCTATTATAGCATATTTAAGAATTTTTTTCAAGAGATTTAATCTGATTTTAATAAAAAATTGGTAAAATCAAACACGATAAGGCGATTTTTGTATAAATCAACAAATATATCATATGATATTTGTTGATTATTTTGTGTTATTTTGCCTGTTTTCATATATGCAGTACAGAATATTACAGACTGTTGACTATATCCTTGAAATGCTTTCCTCTTTCCTCGAACATCCTGTACATGTCAAAGGATGCACAGGCAGGGGAGAGGGATACTATATCGCCCTTTACCGCCTTGTCATGTGCGGTGTGGACAGCCTCTGCCATGTCATTTACTATTATTATCTCCGGCGCGCCCTGCTTGTAGTTCTTCGCCCTCATGACAGCATCTTTTATCTTTTCCTTCGTCTGACCCATGAGTATCAGCAGCTTTACCTTGTCGCACACCAGCTCTGCCATTGGGTCAAAGGATATGCCCTTGTCCGAACCGCCCATTATCATGATCTGCTTCTGGTCAAAGGTATTGAGGCAGGCTATGACTCTTGTGGGGCTCGATGCAATGGAATTGTTGTAATACTTCACGCCGTCAAGCTCTCTTACCAGCTCTATCCTGTGTTCCACACCGTTGAATTCCCTTGCCACCTTCACATAGGTCTCTTTCTTCACCTTTCCCCATGTGAGTGCTATGGCAGTCAGATAATTCTCGACATTGTGCATGCCCGGTATCTTTATATCGGCCTTGTCCATTATGGGATACACAGTGCCGTGGTCGTTGTAGCAGAGCGTATCTCCGTCAAGGTATGCACCGTTTTCCACCTTCTCAAAGCGTGAGAAATATGCAAGGTCGCCGCGGACAAGTCCGGAAAGCTCCTTTGCCGTGCTGTTGTCGGCAGATAGCACTGCCCTTGAAAATGCGCTCTGATGCAGCAGGATATTTGCCTTTGCATCTATGTATTCCTGCATATCCTTATGCACATTCAGATGGTTCGGGGTGATATTGGTTATTGCCGCAAAGTCAGGAGATGAACGCATGGATATGAGCTGGAAGGATGAAAGCTCCACCACTGCAGCGTCATCTTCCTTTACATCCTCTATTATCGGCAGGAGAGCCTTGCCTATATTGCCGCCCTTGTGGACAGTCTTTCCCTCTGCTGCAAGGAGCTCGGAAACTATGGTAGTCGTGGTGGTCTTGCCGTCCGAACCTGTTATGGCATAGACAGGGCAGGGGCACAGCTCAAAGAAACACTCTATCTCGGAAGTGACCACAGAGCCGTTCTTTCTTGCATCTGTGAGTGACTGTGTATAGTAATACATGCCGGGAGTGCGGAACACCACGTCGAATCTGCCTGCGGATATATCATCAAGATATTTCTCGCCAAGTATGAATTTTGCTCCCAGGGGTGCAAGTGTCTTCTCCTCATCAAGGGACTGCCTTTTGTCACATACCGTCACATCAAATCCTTTTCTGCAGAAAAGGGCGATAAGGTCTGTATGGCTGACGCCCACGCCTATGAAGGCTATTTTTTTCGTTTTAAGTTCATTGAAGAATACGTTTATATTTTTCATAGCTCACCTATCAGAAAGATCCTTTGATGTATGCCACCAAAGGATCCCTATCTTTTACAATGTTCCTGTGCCGTACATTGTGAATATTCAAGTACAGATAATATTATACTAAAGTCTCACAAAAAACACCATAGCACTTTTGCACAAATATATCGGATATTTTCGTTATATATTGGTCATATACTTTCTGCTCTTGTTTGCGCTCATATAGATGCTCACTGCCACAAATATCACGCCCAGCGCAAGGGGAGCGCCCTGAGAAACGGACATGCCGTCCTCATCATAGATTATCTTTGAAGGATCCCGGGGATCGTATTTCACGGTCACCTCCATGCCCTCATAGCCGCCGCCGTAGGGGGGATAGACCATATTCTCATACTCAACGCCGTCCACAGTATATTTTGCATAGTACTTCTTGCTGCTCTTATACCCTGTATAGCCGTATTTATCCTCCTGCCCGGCATTTTCCTCTATGCGGATGATCTCAGCCCCTGCTTTTTCGTATGAAAACACCTTCATCATATTTGCAAACATTGTGTACATACCGAAAAACATCAGTCCCAGTCCGATTATCCTCATGATCCCTGTAAATGTCAGTTTGCCTTTCATATCCATATCCCTTTCATAAAGGTTTATAT
>JAFPPJ010000361.1 GCA_017410745.1 Oscillospiraceae bacterium | reverse complement strand
GAGCAGGATGCTGTTTATGATGAGGTCAAGCATATTATCACCGTTATGTTCAGAATACCCGCGCATCGGAGATATCATTAGCGCGTCTATCTATTGTAGCACTAATACACACCCTTGTCAATACCGGTCGGTCGCCAAAGGCGACTGTTATTTCGTTGATGCATTTGTGGGGACGGTTGTATTTGCGGCTCGGTAACTTCCGATAGTACATAAGTCAAAAAGACGGGTTGTTGCCCGATACACATTTGCAGCAAGTCTGCCGTACTGTCCTCGGAGCATAGGATAGCCATTGGGTCATACTCATTACTGATTTTATTGCTTCGGCGGATTATGCATTGTATTACAATTTGGTTACAATTATCCCGAAATTTTATCGCAAATGATATGGACAAACGCTTTGGGATGTGGTATAATAGGTTAGGACATATATTTTGGGGGAAATTATGAACACACTTGTATTTGCAGCTTTCATCCCGGCTTTTGCCCTGATGTACTATATATGGAAAAAGGACAAGGTAGAAAAGGAGCCGTTCAAGGCGATAATGGGCGTAGTAGCCGCAGGCGCACTCACGGTCATATCCGCGATCATACTTGAGCTTGCGGGAGACGCGATACTCACGAAAGTGCTCGAGCTTGACGAGGAGTCGATGCTCTATGGCTTCATGGACTATTTCTTCGTGGTGGCGGTATCCGAGGAGCTCGGAAAGTTTGCCGCTCTGATGCTCAAGACCTGGAAGTCCAAGGATTTCAACTATACATACGACGCGGTGGTATACGCCGTGGCATCGTCACTGGGCTTTGCCGCAGTAGAAAATCTGTTCTATGTGCTTTCGGGCGGTCTGGGCGTTGCCTTCTTCCGTGCGATACTCTCCGTACCCGGTCACGCGGTATTCGGCGTATTCATGGGCTATTACTATGGTATGGCAAAGCAGGCGCAGGGTCAGCACCGACACGGCAGGATGATGAAGAATCTTGCGCTCTCGGTGATAGTGCCCGTGTTCTTCCACGGATGCTATGACTTCCTGCTGTTCGAGCACGCGCCCGAATTCTTCCTGCTGCTGTTCTTAGGCTTTGTGGCACTGGCATTCATCCTTGCATTCAGAATGGTGAACCGCCTTGCAGCGATGGATACTCCCATTCTCGGCACGGGTCTCGACTATCCCGAGGATATGCCTCAGCCCGCACAGCAGCCGCTTCAGGGTGCACCGGGCACTCAGCCGTACCCTCAGCCCGCACAATACGGTCAGCCGACAGCGCCCGCATATGGACAGCCGTCGCAGTACGGTCAGCCCGCACAGCCTTACGGACAAACTCCTCAGTACGGCCAGCCCGCACAGAGGTCTGCATATCAGCCGGTTCAGGCACCGACACCTCAGTACGGACAGCCTGCACAGCCCTACGGACAGTCTCCGCAGTATGGTCAGCCGGCATATGGTCAGCCTGCACAGCCTGCATATCAGCCCACACAGCCGAATATGCAGCCGAGATACGGTCAGCCGACACCGCCTGCATATGGTCAGCCGCAGTACGGGCAGCCTCCTCAGTACGGCCAGCCCGCATATCAGCCGCAGCCGAATATGCAATACGGTCAGCCTGCACCGTCCGCACAGCCCTACGGCAGATACGGACAGCCCGTTCAGCCGGGCGCTCCGGCACAGCAGCCCGAGCAGGCATCGGACAAGGATATCTCTCCTTATCATCTGAATCCCGAGGACTACACGATACCCGATATATCCGCAGATGATTTCCACTGATACACGATGAACAATATCATACTCATAGGAATGCCCGCTTCCGGCAAGAGCACCGCGGGCGTAATACTTGCAAAGGTCATGGGGAAGGGCTTTATTGACACCGACCTTGTGATACAGGCGCGGGAGGATATGCTCCTGTCCCGCATAATCTCCGAAAGGGGCGTCGATGCCTTCCTTGAATGTGAGGAGGCGGCGCTCATGAGCGTAAATGTATCCGACACTGTTATCGCCACGGGCGGCAGTGCGGTATACAGCGAGAGGGCAATGAAGCATCTGTCCGAAGGCGGCACGGTGGTATACCTGAAGGTGCCGAAGGCACGGCTTCTCGACAGGCTCCGCGACATACAGGGACGAGGCGTCGTGATGCACGACGGCGAGACCATTGACAGCATATACGACACAAGATCGGTGCTGTATGAGAGATATGCCGACATCATCATAGATGAGGAGGGGCTCTCGATAGAACAGACAGTAAGGGAGATCGTACAGAAGACAGATCATGAACGTAATATTTGATATTGGCAAGGTGCTGATCGACTTTGATTTTGAGCAGTACATGCACAGCATTTTTGACAAGGATACCGCCGATGCGGTGATAGCCGCCACATGGCATTCGCCGGTATGGTCGGAGCTTGACAAAGGAGTGATGTCCGATGAACAGGTGCTTTGCAGATTCATAGAGAACGCTCCCGGGCATGAGCGGGAGATACGCCGTATGTTCGCGCTTCTCGGGAACATACCCGTAATGAAGGACAGCACCGTACCCAT
The DNA here is from genome assembly GCA_017410745.1 of Oscillospiraceae bacterium. Classification (GTDB taxonomy): domain Bacteria; phylum Bacillota; class Clostridia; order Oscillospirales; family Ruminococcaceae; genus Huintestinicola. The sequence continues at coordinate 2,764 of JAFPPJ010000361.1, read as the reverse complement.
GATACAGTCGCTCAAGGCGAAGGGATACGGGGTATACTATCTGTCGAACTACTTTGAATATCTCATGCATACCGCCCCATGGGCGCTCGATTTCATACGTTACACCGACGGAGGAATATTCTCCTGTCATGTAAAGATCACAAAGCCCGACAAAAGGATCTATGAGCTGCTGTGCGGGAAGTTTTCGCTTTCTCCCGCCGAATGCATATTCATAGATGACACCGAAAGGAATGTCCGTGCCGCCGAGGGCTGCGGCATGAAGGGCATCCACTACACAGGTCAGACAAGTGCAGAGCTGACGGAGATGATAGATCGTCTGAGCGATGCACATAAGGATAAGGAGGAAGACAAATGAAAATGAAGAAGATATCTGCTGTACTTACCGCGGCTGCTGCTACACTGAGCATGCTTGCCACTCCCGCATCCGCTGTATTCTACGACAGCTACAATGACAACGGCACCGTATACTATGACAACTATAACGGCAACAGCAACGGCACGGTATACTACGACAGCTACAACGGGAACTACTATGATTCCAACGGTGTAAACTACTATTCCAACGGCACTGACGGCTACTTCTACAACAACAACAGCCATGCCAGCAACTCCGTAAGCAACGGCACAGTTTACTATTACAACAATGACGGCAAATACTACGATGCATACGGCAATCTTATCACATACGACAGCTACGGCAATCCCATCGTAACAAAGAAGGCTTCTACTCCCAATACCAAGACAGCCGGTTACTCGACAAAGAAGACGACGGCATCCACAAAGAGCAAGTCGTACTACTATGCTGCCCGCAGCGTGCTCGGTGATTTCCCCTATGTAAAGCACTCCTATGTATACCAGCGCACTACCAGCAATTCCAGGAAGAAGATCGACCAGTACAAGTTCAGCGACGGCTACGGCAACACCATCACCGTGCGCAGAGCTTCGGGCAACCGTGACGTAAGCGGCAATACCACTACTTACAGCCGTTCCACCAAGGCTAAGATAGGCAACAGCTACGTTAAGATAAAGGGCTCCAAGAGCGGTTACTATCTCGCTATATGGACAAGAAACGGCTATGCATACTCCGTTAAGTCCAGCTATGCTATGTCCCTTGACGACATCGAGGATGTAGTTATCGACGTAATGAACGGCTATGTATATTGATAAGTGACACATGACGAGCGACCCGGACTTTTGTCCGGGCCGCTTTTATGTTATGTCTCGTCAAATTCCGTGACATCTATATCCGGCGGCGCGTCTATGTCCTTGCCGACGTAGCCGCCGTTCTTACGGCGCTGTTTCACGCATTCGGTCAGCAGATATTCTATCTGTCCGTTTACCGAGCGGAAATCATCCTCTGCCCACGAAGCTATGTCGTTGTACAGCTTTTCCGACAGGCGCAGGGGCACTTGCTTCTTTGCGCCCATCAATATATGCTTCCCGAGTTGACGACGGGCTGTGCGTCGTGATTGCCGCAGAGCACTACGAGGAGATTTGATACCATAGCGGCCTTTCTCTCATCGTCAAGCTCCACTACGTTCTTTTCACTGAGCTGCTCGAGTGCCATTTCCACCATGCCCACAGCGCCGTCTACGATGAGCTTCCTTGCATCTACTACTGCGGATGCCTGCTGTCTCTGCAGCATTGCTGCGGCTATCTCGGGAGCGTATGCAAGATAGGTGATCCTTGCCTCAACTATCTCAATGCCTGCTATAGCGACTCTTTCCTGTATTTCTTTGCGGATGCGGCCTGCTACGATCTCGCTCGATCCTCTGAGGCTGCCCTCATCTGCTATGCCGTCGCCTGTGGTATCCACGTTCTCTGCCACATCATAGGGATAGAGGCGGACGATATTTCTCAGAGCGGTGTCGCACTGCAGTGAAAGGTATTCCTTGTAGTTATCCACTTCAAATACGGCCTTGGCAGTATCTGTGACCTTCCACATTACAGCGATGCCTATCTCAACGGGATTTCCGAGGCAGTCGTTTATCTTCTGCTTGTTATTGTTGAGAGTCATGATCTTGAGCGATATCTTCTTGTCAAAGCCTGTGCCTGTCGATGCGGTAACGCCTTCGGCGGATATCTGCATCAGGGAGCTTTCGCCTGCTACATCGCCGGACTGTCTGAGCTTAGTCCTCGATGCGGGGTTGAATGCGGTGCAGAACGGATTTACCCAATAGAAGCCGTCGCCCTTGAGCGTGCCGTAGTACTTGCCGAACAGTGTGAGTACCAGCGCTTCCTGAGGCTTCAGCACCTTGAGGCCGAGTGCAAGTATCCATCCGCCTGCTATCCACAGGGTGAACAGTATACCGATCAGTGTGCCTATACCTGTTTCGGAGCTAAAGCCGAACATCATTGCGGGCATCGACACAAGGTACATTATGATTATGAATGCCAGCATACCCATGCCGTTCTTCTTTGTGGTTATGATTCTTTCTTTCATGATAGTTCCCCCTCTTAAAGGTCGGTGTTTTTCGTATCAAATGTATCTTCATTTGATATTAAAATGATATCACATCAACATCACTTTGTCAATATTATTTACATTAGAATCAGATTAAACCTGTTGCCAAAGCCGGACGGCATGATCGGCTGACAGGGCGGCAAGGGCGGATCATGTCGAGTGACTCGACGTGCTCCCGCCGAGTATATCGAGTGCATCTATAATACGTCCTGTCGGAAAATCAGCCGCTGTCCGATCTGGTCAAGCTGTTTGACCGTAAAGACATACCGGACATATTCAGAGATCGGTGACCGGTTGTCG
>JAFPPJ010000360.1 GCA_017410745.1 Oscillospiraceae bacterium | reverse complement strand
GTGCCTGCCGTATCCATCGCCGCCCTCGGCCTTATAGAGTCTCTGCTCTGCGGCGCATCTGCGGGCAGGATGAAGAACGAACGTCTTGATGCGGATGTGGAGCTTGCAGCCCAGGGTATAGGCAATATGCTCCTTCCCCTGTTCGGCGGCGTGCCCTCGACAGCAGCCATAGCAAGGACAAGCGTTGCGATAAAGAGCGGCGGCGTTACCCGCCTTACCTCCGTGTTCCATGCGCTCGTGCTTCTGCTTTCCATGTTCGTGCTCGGCGGCGTTATGTCCGCGATACCGCTCTCAGCCCTTGCAGGCGTGCTTATCGTCACAGCGGTGCGCATGAACGATATGAAGACCATCAAGGCAATATTCTCCAAGAAGCTCAAGACCGCTATGGGTCAGTTCCTTATAACCATGTGCGCCACCGTTGTATTCGACCTTACCAAGGCGATACTCATAGGCGTGGCATTCTCGCTCATACTCTTCGTCGTGAAGGTATCGGATATGCAGGTCACCGTCGCAAAGGTCGATCCCGAGCGCCTCGACGAGAGCATCGACCACAAGAAGCTCGAGCATACGAGCGTAGTATATATCACTGGCCCGCTCTATTTCGGCACCTGCTCCAAGCTTGAGGAAAAGATAGCCGATGTGGGCGACAGCTACAATATCATCTTCTCCATGAGAGGCGTGACGGTAGCTGATATATCCGGCATCGAAGCCCTGCACGAATACTGCGAGAGACTCATCTCCGAGGGCAGGATGGTATACTTTGCCTGCGTGCAGCCCTCCGTTATGGATCTTTTCGAGCGCACAGGCCTCAGACAGGACAGATTCACATACGAGATGTTCTTCTGGAGCGCAGACAAGGTATTCGAGCATATAAGCTCCCTGTAAGGAGGGAGGACAATGGACAGGATACTCCGCTACATCGGAGAGCTCCTTCTGACAGGATGGGAGCTGTGTCGGATCTTCCCCGTGCTGTGGGTGATCTTTGCGGCGCTGAATATCTTTTCCTTTGTGCTATTTTTCATCGACAAGCAGTGTGCAAAGGCAGAGAAACGGCGCATACCCGAAAGGGTGCTGATAGGCTCTGCCTTTTTCGGCTTTATAGGTGCTGTGACGGCAATGGCGGTCTTTCACCATAAGACCCGCAAGGGCTCATTCAAGCTGAGGATGGCTCTGGCATTCGTGCTGAAGCTCGCATTCAACGCGGTGATGCTTGTGATCGCGATGAATACGATCGTGGCATTCGACTGATGTGCGTTGGCTGAAGTATCACGGGATGAAAACAGCTTCGCTGTCATTATGACAACGAAGCTGCTGTATAACTATGGGAAGTATGACAGGTGTTCAGTCCGGATCGACGATCAATATACAATAACAGACTATACGAAGGAGGATAAGAGGATAATGAAGAAGATAGGACTTGTGGGGGGCACGGGCCCCGTATCTACACTGATGTACTACAAGGAGCTCAATTCCCGCATCGACCGTCTTACCGGCGGCAGGGCAATGCCCGATATCGCGATAGAGAGCGTGGACTTCCGCAGGGCGTGGGGATATGTCTCCACAGCGCAGTATGACAAGCTGGCGGAATATCTTGCCGAAAAGGTCATGTGCCTTAAAGCGTCGGGCTGTGAAGTGATCGCGCTGACAGCCGCGACCATGCATATAGTCCTCCCGGAGTTAGAGCAGCGCACGGGCGTGCAGCTTGTGAGCATCCCATCCGCAGTAAAAGACGAAGCCATTAAGCGAGGATACAGGAGCGTGGGTCTGCTCGGTACTATATTCACCATGGAGCAGGACTATATGAAGCGTGAGCTTATCGACGCAGGGATCAATGTCATCGTCCCCGATAAGAAGAGCCGCGATATCGTGGCAAAGCATATCTTCGAGGAGCTGGAGATGGGCATAGTCAAGCCCGCCACCCGTGAGGAGTTCAACTGGATAATATCGGATATGAGGGAGAATGACGGCATAGAGGCCGTGATTCTCGGCTGTACGGAATTGCCGCTGCTGCTCGATAACGACAACTGCATCCTCCCCTGCATAGACAGCGTGGATGCGCATATAGAAAAGCTCATATCCCTTGTATGACAAAACGGCGCAGATACATCGTATCTGCGCCGTAAAGCTTTATGGGGATGATCCGTCTGCGGGACGACCGGATGATCAGCCTGCGACAACTTTGTGATATACCTTCTTGCCCTTCTTGATTATGATGCTGTCGGCAATGGGTACGACAGCGGAGGGATTGATGACCTTCGCATCATCAACAGCGATGCCGCCCTGTGTAACGAGCCTGCGTGCCTCGGACTTGGAGGGTGCGAGCGCACATCTTAC
>JAFPPJ010000027.1 GCA_017410745.1 Oscillospiraceae bacterium | reverse complement strand
ATGACAGAGCGTTTGCAAAGCCGTTATCCAGAGATGGATTTCTCGGATGACGAAGCCGTATTCGGTAGGATTTACGACGATTACGACGATTACGACAAGAATATTGCAGGCTATCAGGAGCGTGAGAAGGCTTTCGAGGACATGTTTGCGGCAGATCCTCGCAGTGCCAGTTTCCTGCAGAGCTGGCGTGACGGCGGCGACCCGACCATCGAGCTTGTCCGTCAGTTTGGTACTGACATCAAGGATGCCATCGACGACCCTGTCCGTCAGGAGGAAATGGCAGCAGCAAATAAGGAAACAAAACCAAAGGAGGAAACATATATGGCACTTACAGCATTTTTGATCTGCGTAGCGGTCGGACTTGCATCCGGTCTTATGAAAAGCATATTTGAAAGCATGACCGAATAACTGACAGCTGAAGAATACAGCTGGGGAAAAGTTTCCAAGACCGTAGATGGATCCTGGGCAAAGGTAGACGTTGTTTGTGTGACCGTATGTGGTAGTAATAATAGATACTTTCTCAGAGGCAATGAAGTCTTGAGGGAAGAAGTATTTGAATATGTAGCAAATAAGCGCGGTACGACATATGATGGATATTTAGATTCTCAGGATGAGGATGAAGAGGAACATCTCTTAAGAAAGTGACCGACGACACACACGATAAATACATCCCCAAAAACAACATGCCACAGTATCACCGATACTGTGGCATGTTTATACTATTACTTATACCTTACTTGAGCACGCAGAAAAGTATACCGCCTGTGTAGTTGGGAGTTGAGAAGTTTACCTGCTCTTTTCTCTCATCGGTGACGGTTATACCTGCGCCGGCGAAGTCATAGTTCCCGTTCCATACGGAGGGTATGATATCGCCGAAGGACATGGTAGTCACCTCGAGACCGTAGCCATACTCCTTGCAGAAACCGATGGCAAGATCTATGTCGATACCTACCAGCTGGTCGTTCCTGAAGTAGTCGAAGGGAGCATAGTCGCCTTCTGTAGCGAACTTGAGCGTACCGTTGTTTGCAGGGAACTTGGTATAGTCCTCTACTACCTTTACGGAATCATCTGCGCCCAGCCACTTGTCTATGAGCTTCTGCATATCGCCGTTGCTCTCCAGCTTTGCGATATACTCATTGAACTGGCCGAGGAGCACATCGCCCGTATCGGTCTTGGGGAAGGCGAACGCGAAGTCGCCGGGATCTACTGCCTCATTGATGTAGGTCAGAGCGCTGTCCTTGTTGCAGAGCTCCTTCACAACAGGGTCATCTGCGGGGAACGCAGCTATCTCGCCCTTCTTCAGAGCATCCACAAGGAAGGTATAGTTGCGGTACTGGCTGACGATAGCATCGGGGATATTCGCAGTTACAGTATCGCCCATACTGGTACCTGCCTGTACTCCGATAGTATGGCCCTTAAGGTCTGCTATCCTGGTAAACGTCTCCTTCTGAGCAGCCTGATCACCGCCATTTGAGTTGCCGGCGGGGGAAGCTGTGCTGCCGGAGCATGCAGTCACACCTAATGCTGCGGTCATCAGGAGCGCCATAAGTGTTTTTTTCATGACCTCACCTCATTGTCTGATGATATCGATCACCGCCGCTCGATATGGAACGGCGCAAAGATCTTACGTACATTTTAATACATTTTCGATGAAATGTCAATAGTATCAAGAAAATTTTCTATTCTTGCAGGATATCATCGTTATATATCGTCCCAGTGATCCAGAGCAGCTCCTGCTATATCCCTGTCATCAGACAGGGCAAGATCCACGAAAAGCTTCTCTGTTTCCTCGTCATGCATATCCGACAGCGCTCTCATAGCACTTATGACGATACGCTTCGTATATGGACATATCTTTTGCCGGGCGAGCGATGATGCCACATCACGCAGCTTACAGTCCCTCTTCATCTCCAGATAACACAGCACAGCACATGCGGTGATCTCTCTTTCGTCCGCATCTTCTATACCGTCTATACTGCGAAGTATCTCTTCCGCTGTATCCTCACATATCCGATCTGCCCCGGAAAGACATATATCCGCATACCTGCTTGCATTTGGATAATATCTCACAGAAGATGTATATACCTTTTCCCATTTCCTTGTCCTGTACCTGCTGTCAGTCATACAAGGAGCGGTACCGGTCTTTTCAAGGGAGATCTTTCGGGCTTTGATACGCCCGAACAGTT
>JAFPPJ010000359.1 GCA_017410745.1 Oscillospiraceae bacterium | reverse complement strand
TGACGGAACAACATACTCCATCGTCGAGATCGGAGCAACAGAAAACCCAAGTGATACTGCTGCGGTTCTTAATAACGAAGGTTATTCTACCTCAGGTGTTATTACAGAGGGTTCCGCAGCAAGCGATGGTTCCTTTACTAATAACACAAGAACAGCTACAGACAGCAATACCGGTATAAAGGCTGATACAACCGTAGCATACACCAACACCAAGAACGGTACTGTTCCTACGGGCGTGCTCCTCAGCTACACTCCTGCAGCTGTTGTAGGCATCATCGTTATCGCAGGCATAATCTTCCTCGTAAGGAAGCGCAGAGCAGAATAACATCCAAGGCAGCCTACGGGCTGCCTTTTTTGCACCCTGCGCCCCAAACTATATCTCTCCCGCACTATCCGATATGTCCGCTCAACTATTCCCTATTGTTCGCACGCTCCTATAAGGGAGGCACGACTGATGCCTCCCGCTCAACTAAACCCTATACCCTAGACCCTATACCCTATATAGCAATTATGGCTAAAATCGGAGCAACTTTTGATTGGAAAGAATGTGTATTTGGCTTTACAATAATATCAGGACACAACGCATATGATATGAAAGGATTGATATTATGAAGCTTTTTATCGACACAGCCAATACCGATGATATCCGCGAAGCCAACAGGATGGGCGTTATCTGCGGCGTTACCACCAACCCTTCCCTTATTGCCAAGGAGGGCAGAGTATTTGAAGAGGTCGTAAAGGAGATCACCGAGATCGTTGACGGCCCTATCTCCGCAGAGGTAATATCCCTCGAGGCTGACAAGATGGTAGAAGAGGCACTTCCTCTCGCTGCTATCCATCCCAATATAGTAATTAAGCTGCCCATGTGTGCAGAGGGTCTCGTAGCCTGCAAGGAGCTCACCAAGAGAGGCATCAAGACCAATGTTACTCTTATCTTCTCCGCAGCACAGGCTATACTCGCTGCCAATGCAGGCGCTACCTATGTATCGCCCTTCCTCGGCAGACTTGATGATATCGGCATGACAGGCATGGATCTTATCGAAGAGATCGCAGCTATATTCCAGACACAGGGCATCGAGACCCAGATAATAGCTGCTTCCATCAGAAATCCCATCCATGTTACACAGGCTGCTATGGCAGGCTGCGATATCGCTACAGTTCCTATGAGCGTTATCCGTCAGATGATCAAGCATCCCCTTACCGATATAGGCATCCAGAGATTCCTCGATGACTGGGCAAAGGCAGCTAAGTAATTTCTGATTTCTTATACATCTCCTCATAATGCCGCCCGCATCGGTCACACGGTGCGGGCGGCATGGGCTATACGGCGATGGCCTGTGAGGAAAGGTGATACTATGCGCACATTGCACAAGAGAAAACGCAAAAAAATGGCATAGTATGTTCAAAAACAGTTGACAATATTTGACTGATGTGGTAAAATAAAATTATAGCCGTCCCTTTTACGGCTTTTGACAGACAGGAGGATTATTATGGCATGTTTTATTGTACCTGCCGGTGAGGCAGTTATCACTACGATAGCAACAAAGGTGCTCGAGAAGAAGACAGGCGAGAAGCCTGCAGGCATCGTGCCCAAGATGAAGTGGCTCAATACCATGCTCTGGGGAGGTTCAGCGCTCCTCGCATTTGAACATGTATGGCACGGTGAGGTAGTGCCCTGGTTCCCGTTCCTCACCGCAATGGATAATGCGGCAGACACGGCGGATATGCTCGCGGAGATGTCCACGGTGGGCGTGACTATGGCGATAGTCGTCACACTTGCGTGGGGACTGATAGCGGCGGCTGCCACAGCGGCGGAGAAGCGTGCTCCCGCAGAAACGGAGGCATCATGACCCTTCTTATCACGGTTATAGCGGCACTGACAGTGACCTGCCTGTGGTATTTCAAGTTCAATGACAAGAAGTACAAGCTGGGCACTCTCTGCCTGATGTACTGGGGCGCATCCCTCATGTGGCTGGTGGATGCTGTATATGAATTTGCAGAGCTAAAGGATGAATACTTCCGTCCCGAGGCGGCGGATATGATCAATGACGCATTTCTGGGACTGTGCGTAGCAGTGCTCGGTGTCGTGATATGGCTCGTTATGGTGCTTGTCAGCGACCCGAAGGGCGTAGTGCGCAGGATCAGATAAGAGTGACATGGACGGTTCTGTATCTCTTACGGGACCGTTCACCGATAAATGGGGATATACATGAATACCGAGGCAAGACAGATACTTGAAGCCGTGAAAAGCGGCAGCATGAGCGTGGACGAAGCGCTCCTGACGCTCAAGTCCGACCCTTTCGACGATATAGGCTTTGCAAAGGTGGACATACACCGCAAGCTGCGTCAGGGCGTGGCAGAGGTCATATACGGCGAGGGCAAGACAGCACAGCAGATCACGGGCATAATAGACTCAATGACCGCATCGGGGCAGGAGAATATCCTCATCACCAGGCTCGATAAGGATACGGCGGCAAGGATACACAGGGATATAGACTATGATGATATATCCCGCACCGCCACTGTCGGCGAGTATCCCGAGCCGGACGGCATAGGGAAGATCGTCATATGCACAGGCGGCACATGCGATATCCCCGTAGCTGAGGAGGCGGCGGTCACCGCGGCATTCCTCGGAAATGACGTAAGACGCATATACGACGTGGGAGTGGCAGGGCTTCACAGGCTGCTCTCCTGCAAGCGGGACATAATGTCGGCATCGGTGATAATAGCCATTGCCGGTATGGAGGGCGCTCTTGCGAGCGTAATAGGCGGACTGGCGGACTGTCCTGTCATAGCCGTCCCCACAAGCGTGGGCTATGGTGCATCCTTTGCAGGGGTGACACCTCTGCTCGGAATGCTCAGTTCATGCGCCGCCGGCGTTTCGGTGGTGAATATCGACAACGGCTTCGGAGCCGGATACCTTGCGAGCATGATTAACCATGTTGCTCGCAGACAATAGGAGGGATAAGATGAATATTCTGTATATCGATGCATCTATGGGTGCAGCCGGCGATATGCTCACAGCAGCACTGACAGAGCTTATGCCCGAGCCGGCAGAGTTTGTCAAGCGACTCAATATGATATGTATACCCGGTGTCACCTATGAATCGGAGCCGCTGTGGAGATGCGGCATCACAGGCACGCATATCACCGTCAGGATAAACGGTGAGACGGAAGAGGACTATCATCACGATGATGAAGAGCATCATCATACAGGACTGCATGATATAGAGAATATCGTGACGCATCTTGATATCCCCGACAAGGTCAAGAAGGATGTCATGGCAGTGTACAACATCATAGCGGAGGCTGAGAGCCGCATACACGGCGTGGATATGTCGGACATACATTTCCACGAGGTGGGCACTATGGATGCTGTGGCAGACATCACAGCGGTATGCCTTGCTATGAATGAGCTTGCACCCGAGAAGGTGATAGTATCCCCTGTGCATGTAGGCAAGGGCAGCGTTGAATGTGCGCACGGCATACTGCCGGTACCCGCGCCCGCCACTGTGGAGATACTTCACGGAGTACCCATATACGGCAACATAGAGGGCGAGCTGTGTACTCCCACGGGAGCGGCTCTGCTCAAATACTTCGCCGACAGCTTCGGCGATATGCCCGTTATGACCTGTGACACCGTAGGCTACGGCATGGGCTCGCGCGACTATGCAAGGGCGAACTGCGTCCGCATAATATCGGGCACCACCGAGGGGCTGACGGAGAAGATGTCCGAACTCTCCTTCTGCGTTGACGATATGACCGCAGAGGATATCGCATTCGCTGTGACTATGCTGTTTGCGGCAGGCGCAAGGGATGTATACACCGTGCCTGTATCGGGCAAGAAGTCCCGCACGGCTACCCTCATACGCATCGTATGCGACGACGAGGCGAAGTCCGAGATAATACACACGGCGTTTGCACACACATCCACGCTCGGTATGCGTGAGACCGCCGCAAAGCGCTACCTGCTCGACCGCAGGATAGAGGAGATGCGCACGCCTCTCGGACGTGTGCGCCGCAAGATATCCACCGGCTACGGCGTTACAAGGATAAAGTACGAGCATGACGATCTTGAGCGCATAGCCGCTCAGAACAATATGAGCATAGAAGAGGTACGCAAGCAGATAGAAAATGAAGACGCATGACAGATTTGACAGACTTAAGGACATAATACGGGACGCGGGGAAACTCGCTGTAGCTTACTCGGCGGGAGTGGACTCCACATTCCTGCTGTATACCGCACATGAGGTACTCGGTGACGGCTGTCTTGCCGTCACCGCACGTTCGTGTCTGTGCCCCCGCCGTGAGATGGATGAGGCGGAGGAATTCTGCCGCACACGCGGCATCAGGCATATCGTGCTAACGCCCGATGTATTTGCGGTGGAGGGCTTTGCAGAGAACCCGCGCGACCGATGCTATATATGCAAGAAGAACATATTCGGTGAGATATGCCGCTTGGCTGCATCCGAAGGGATGCGCGCGGCGGACGGCACGAATGCGGATGATATGGGAGATGACCGCCCGGGAATGCGCGCGGCGGAGGAGCTGGGCGTGCTCTCGCCCCTGCGTGATGCAGGGCTGACCAAGGCGGACATACGCGCCCTCTCAAAGGAGGCGGGGCTCGGCACATGGGACAAGCCGTCCTATGCCTGTCTTGCCACACGCATCCCTCACGGCGACATCATCACCCGTGACAAGCTGCGCCTTATCGAGGAAGCGGAATACATACTGCATGACATGGGGTTTCGTCAGGTGCGTGTGCGCCTGCACGGAAATGACGCACGGATAGAGACGGAGAGGGAAAGGATAGCCGAGGCTGCGGGCATGGCAGGGGAGATATGCTCCCGTCTGTCCGGACTGGGATTTGGACACATATCCCTTGATCTGTCCGGCTACGGGCGGGCTGAGCCTGCACCCAGCGGGCAGTGCCCGCGGCCACCTTATGGTTTTGACTTATCTGGACGGACATAGGAATTTGACTTATCTGACGTATTTGGTCAGATCTATATGATACAAGCGGGCTGAGCCTGCACCCGGCGGGCAGTGCCCGCAGCCACCTAATGGTTTTGGCTTGTTTGAGCGGACATAGGGGGGTGGCTTTTTTATTTTGGGGGAATTTTGCACATCCATCATCTGCTTGATATCTCGCAGACGATGGATGCAGAATTTAATTATTTACAGGGGGAAATATCATGAAAAAGAAAATGGCTGCGCTGTTGGCTGCAATGATGCTGACAAGTGCGCTCACACCCGTATATGCGGACGAGGTACCGGATATAACGGGGCTTGGCGGAGATGTCACGCTGGGACTGTCGCTCGATGAGGATGAGCTGACAAAGGATGCCACAAGCTGGTGCAATTTCGAGAACGGAACGCTCACGCTTTACGGCTTGCTGCCCGATACCGCTATGGATTCGTCCTTTGCAGACCTGGCAAAGATCAATGCCAATAACGTAAAAAAGGTCGTTATCCTGCCGGGCACCGAGGCAGGCAGACTGGCTTACGCATTTGAAGATATGGAATCGCTTGAGAGCATAGATGGGCTCGTGAATCTTGATATATCTGCCACCGAGTCTATGGCAGGAATGTTCTACGGATGTACATCCCTCAAGTGGCTCGACCTGAAAGGCATGGATACCTCCAAAGTGAATGATATGAGCTTTATGTTCAGATACTGCCAATCACTCAAGAGTATTGATCTGACAGGGATGAATACATCGAGCGTTGAGAATATGTCCAATATGTTTGAGGAATGCAGGGCACTTGCGTCTGTCGACGTGTCGGGGTTCGATACGACCAGAGTCCGGGACATGACAGCGATGTTTGCATGCTGCCAATCGCTTAAAAAGCTCGACCTTAGCAACTTCAGCACTATATCGCTGCGTTATGCGAACGGAATGTTCGGCGGTGCTTCGTCACTGACCTCTCTTAATATCTCGGGTTTTAAGCTCTCCGGAACATATTGTAACTACATGTTTGACAACTGTACGGCACTTACATCCCTGAAGCTTCCCCGCGGCTTTGAAGTTGAATACGATATGTGGCTTCCCAATTACGGCGATGATGATGATTATACAGGATGGAGGAAGCCGGGGTCGGCTGAGATAATCAGCGGCAGTGATGATTATGCGGAATTCACTGCGGAAACGACAGGTGTATATACGCGCCTGAAGAGACTGGATATGCCTAAGGGAAAGACGGCGCAGGGCGGCAACGGCAAGATGAATATCACCTGGGAGCCTGTAAAGGGAGCGGCTTATTACAGGATACGTTTCATTCGTGTATATAATACGGATTGGAAGCCATGCAGCGGCGGAAAATTGCAGGAGACCACCCGTACCGGCACAGGCGCATATATCGGCGGCCTCGAAAACGGTGGATATAGAGTGTGTGTAACTGCGGTCGCAGAAGGCAATGAATCCAAGGAGGCCACAGTATTTCTGATGCTTGATGATTACGGCATAAAATGCCGTACACAGCAGGCAGGCTCGGGCGTGATAGAGATATCATGGGATAAGTTCAAAAATGCAGAGGGCTATGCAGAGGGCTATCGTGTGGTATGCATAGACAGGGATAACAATGTCCTCGGCACAAAGGCCACGAACAAGTGCTCCTTCAAATGGGAGGGGCTCAAAAACGGCGTGACCTACGGCTTCTATGTGCAGCCTCGTTTCAGGGGAGGGTACCCCCCATTCAGCCGCACGGATCTGAAGGACAGTAAATATATCGTGTGGACTAAGCCCGTGAACTCTCCCATGATAACGAAGCTGTCACTGGGCAACCACAAGGCGTGGGTATACTATGAGAGTGTGCCGCGTGCGAAGAAGTATTACATATACGTTTCACAGGACGGCAAGGAAAGGCTGGCAGGCACCACCACAAATACGAAATTCCTTGTGACGGGACTTACCAACAAGGACAGCAAGTCCACTCACGAAGCCATATTCTATGTCAAGGCGCTCGTTGACGGCAAGCTGACACCGCTCAAGAGGCCGGCTAAGAGATGGACACGCGGCGGCATAAAGCCGACTGTAACGCCTTCATCGGGCAAGACGGTGATAAAGTGGACGAAGTACACCGAGAACAAGGGCACAGCCGCCAAGTACAAGGTGATACTCGTTGATGCGAACTTTAAGCAGATAGACTGCCGTGAGACGACAAACCTTTCCTTCACATGGAAGGGTCTTAAAAAGGGCTGGAAGTACGGCTTCTGCGTAGTACCGTATGTGAACGGGGAATACATCCCCTTCGGTCTTACTCATGCGGACGATAAGGCGAACGTAGTTATGTTCACGGCACGGTAACTCGCAATAGCGTGTAGGCAGAAAGTCTCATACACGACCTTTACAGGATACAGACCCATGACCTCTCCGGCGGTACACATATGCGTGCTGCAAGGAGAGGTCATGATCATTAGAATGATTATAATCATATTAGAACGGTGCAGGGATACTTGAAAGACGGAACGGTTTATGGTATATTATATACGGAGGTTCGCTGTATCGTGTCGGTAAGGATGCTGACATAAAAAGAATGATATGAAAAACAAAACATCTAAAAAAATAATTGCTGCAGCCATTGTGGGTCTTGTTCTGCTGTCGGCCGGCCTGGGGGTTATCATATCCTCCAATGCCGATAAAACGACCGAGAGCGTCACGGGAACTGTTACGGAAACAGGTATGTATCTTGGCTTCACCGAGGGCTCGTATATCAAGGAAGGCGTCACTGTAGAATATCTTTATAACGGCAAAAGATATGACAAGACGTATTACGTTGACTTTGGTACGGGTTTTTATGGTGAAGGCGATGAAGTGCGCATCGTTGTTGACAAGGCCGATCCGTCAAATTCGGAGCTGCACGCCGATACTTACGGAGATGAGAGCCTTTGGGTGATTCCTGTAATAGGCTTTGGGCTGATAACAACAGTCATCGCTTTGTGTGCGAAAAGCGTATTTGACGATAAAAGCAGCAGTACCGATGAAGATGAGCCTGCCGCAGAGGAAGAGAAGGAAGAGAGCAGCAGATACTTCAAAGAGTACCGCAATGAAGATGACTATGAATATGATATGTATGTACATATGGCGGACATGGACGATGAAAAGCGCAGCGATGAGCCATATATACTGCTGACGGAAGATGATTATGAGGTATATCCCGCAGATGACGGCTTCTTCAGAAATTCTCCGGAGGACAAGGGATATGACTATGCAGGAGCAGACCGGAAAAGAAACGGCTTCTTTGATTAAAGCGCTTTCTGCGATATACCGATCTGTCTCTGTCTGTTGATATGGCTAAAACAACATAAACGGCTTTGCGCTTACAAAACGCAAAGCCGTTTGCCGTTAACAGCAATCCGTGTAATACAGTATATCGCTGAAATCGCAGTTTTTCAGTTTTTCACTGTTGATGAAGAAATGGCAGATACCTGCCTGACAGGGGGCACACTTTAGGACAGCCTTTATTTTATCAGTGTGACGGAGCCGTTTAGCACGGCTTCCTCCCTGCCGTTTTCATAGCGGACGAGGAGCCTGCCCTCGGGGTCTATGCCAATACAGTGTACGCTGTATATGCCGTCGTCCTTTTCAAGGAGGATGTCGCGCCCGTCAAGGATGGAGCGGC
>JAFPPJ010000358.1 GCA_017410745.1 Oscillospiraceae bacterium | reverse complement strand
GGATTCGTACAGAGCCAGATCAAATGCCCATCCGCCGTATTCGGTAGCATGTGCTTCCTTGTCATACAGCGAAATGCTGTCCTTTTCTGTTTCTGCCGCATAGGCACAGCCTGCGGGGACGGTAATGGAGAACATATCACAGCTTACCGTATCGCCGGGCTTGAAGTTGAACGCCGTCCTTGTGCGGTACATCTCGGACTTCTTGCCTGCGTAGTATTTGCCGCCCGACTTCCTCAGAGCACACAC
Organism: Oscillospiraceae bacterium; assembly: GCA_017410745.1. Classification (GTDB taxonomy): domain Bacteria; phylum Bacillota; class Clostridia; order Oscillospirales; family Ruminococcaceae; genus Huintestinicola. The sequence goes on along the minus strand of JAFPPJ010000358.1, from coordinate 6,233 downwards.
CTTGAAGCTGTATGCCTTGCCTGCGGTAAGTCCCTTGACGGTGCAGGATGTGCCCTTTACCGCCTTATACAGCACAAACTTCTTCTTGGATGCATCGTACTTGTATATACCGTATGCATCTGCGCCCGATACCTTGCCCCATGTCAGCGTGATGGATGTCTTTGTCTTGGCTGTGTGATAGATGAATTCGGGAGCGGCCATTACTTCCGCTGCCTCCACCGATACGCCCGTATATGCAGTCGGAGCGCATATTCCGCCTGCCATGAGGACTGCGAGGATCGCTGCTGTTGCCTTGATCTTTTTCATAGTATTCCTTTCCGTGCGCAAAGCACTATATATTCTTTCTGTCAAACACAAGTATACCACTTTGCACATCATCTGTCAAGCCGCGCAGGCGCGGTGCCAGTTCGTTGATTTTTACCTGCAAATCGGTTTTATTTGCGGCTCGGTAACTTTTGATAGAATACATATCACAGGCGCGGAGCTGCCCGAATCGCAATTGAGATAAACCGTTCATACTATCCTCGGAACACATGCGTGTATCAACTATATAATGCAGACAGCATGACGGTTTCGTGCAATTACTCATTACTACTTACTAATTACCTTGTAGTCGGCTTCCTCGACTGCGGCAGCAAGTGTCTCCATCGGGACTTCGTGGGACAGTTTCAGCGAGGCAGTGCCCGCCTTATGGTCGGCAACTGCCGATTCAACGCCGTCTATCCTTTCAAGCGCCTTCTTCACACGCTTCTCGCAGTGCTCGCACATCATGCCCTCTATATGCATGACAACATCGTACTTCTCACCCGCAGAAAGCAGGTCTCTCAGCCTTTCGGCAGCAACGGATACATCCGCACGTTCCCCTCTGCTGTATCCCTTGTTGATATTGGCAAGATTTAGTCTTAGCGCATTCGTGACCACGCAGAAGGATGAAAGGCTCATAGCCGCAGCGCCGAACATAGGTTCAAGCGTCCATCCGAATATGGGTATCCACACGCCCGCCGCAAGGGGTATGCCTATCACGTTGTAGAAAAACGCCCAGAACAGGTTCTGCCTTATGTTGCGCAGCGCTGCCCTTGACAGCCTTATCGCACGAGGCACATCCGCAAGGCTGCTGTGCATCAGCACCACATCAGCCGAATCTATGGCGATATCCGTGCCTGCACCTATCGCTATGCCTGTATCCGCACGGGTGAGCGCAGGGGCATCGTTTATGCCGTCGCCCACCATAGCCGTTTTGCCCGTCTCCATAAATGTGCGTACTGCCATTTCCTTGCCGTCGGGCATTACTCCTGCAATGACCTCGTCTACTCCCGCCTGCTTTCCTATGACCCTTGCGGTGCGCTCGTTGTCGCCCGTGAGCATCACCACGGAAAGTCCCATTTCATGCATCTGCCTTACCGCCTCTGCGCTGTCATCGCGTATCCTGTCAGCGACAGCGATGATGCCTGCGAGCTTGCCGTCTGCGGTGAACATCAGCGGAGTCTTGCCCTCATCGGATAGGCGCTCGCATTCGGATGCGTATCCACTCACGTCACACAGCTTTGATATGAAGCTGACACTTCCGCCGCAGAGCGTCTGACCGTTCAGTACTGCGGTAAGGCCGCTGCCCGAAAGTGCGCGGAAGTCGGTGACGCTTGCGGGAGCGATGCCTCGTCTGTCCGCCTCGCGCATGATCGCTCCGGCGATGGGATGCTCCGACATATGTTCGATGGAAGCAGCTGCGGTGATGAGCTGTTCCTCGCTCATGCCTGCGGGTATGATATCCGTGACCTCGGGCTCGCCCGAGGTGATCGTGCCGGTCTTGTCAAGGACGACTATCTGCGTATTGCCCGCATTCTCCAGTGCAGTGGCAGTCTTGAACAGTATGCCGTTCTTCGCACCCACGCCGCTGCCCACCATGATAGCAACGGGGGTAGCAAGTCCCAGTGCGCAGGGGCAGCTTATGACGAGCACGGATATGCCCCTTGCAAGGGCAAAGCCCGCCTGTGCGCCGCATATGAGCCACACTACGATGGTGACAAGTGCTATGGCACACACAGTGGGTACGAATATCCCGGCTATCCTGTCCGCAAGGCGGGCGATAGGTGCCTTGGATGCGGCAGCATCGCTCACCATCTGTATCACACGGGCAAGAGCCGTATCCTCGCCCACGCCCGTAGCCTCACAGGTGACAGTACCGGTCTGGTTCACGGTTGCGGCGGAAACTTTGTCGCCGACAGTCTTGTCTGCGGGTATGCTCTCGCCTGTAAGTGCGGCTTCATTGACCGAGGTCTCGCCCTCGCGCACCACGCCGTCAACCGGTATGCTCTCGCCGGGACGCACGATGAATATATCGCCTTTGACCACTTCATCGGCGGGGATGATATGCTCTGCGCCGTCACGCACAACGCACGCGGTCTTAGGTGCAAGCTCCATAAGCTCCGTGAGAGCGTTCGTTGTCTTGCCTTTGGAGCGCTGCTCAAGCAGCTTTCCCACGGTGATGAGCGTGACTATCATCGCCGCCGACTCAAAGTAAAAGTCGTTCATGCACTGCATTACGGTGCTGTGGTCGCCGTTCTTCACAGCCTGTGTCATTATAAAGAGGCTGTATGTGCTCCACGCAAAGGATGCGGACGAGCCGAGGGCGACGAGTGTGTCCATATTCGGTGCACCGTGCAGCACGCCCTTGAATCCGTTAATAAAGAACTTCTGGTTTATTACCATGATGAGCGCCGAAAGAAGCAGTTGCACGAGCCCCATCGCAACATGGTTCCCGTCAAAGAACGCCGGAAGCGGCAGATCAAGCAGCATATGCCCCATGGAGAAATACAGCAGCACTACGAGCAGTACCAGCGATGCGGCAAGCCTTGTCCTGACCGTATCCTCCGCCGGATCCGTCTCCTTTGTCTGCGCGGGCTTGCCCTTCACGCTCGCACCGTAGCCCGCAGCCTTCACCGCTGATATTATATCCGACGGCGATGCCGTGCCCTCTACGGTCATGGAATTTGTCAGGAGATTGACCTGGCAGGAGGAAACACCGTCAACGCCGCTGACAGCCTTCTCCACCCTTGCAGAGCACGCAGCACAGCTCATACCGGTAACATCATATCTATCCATAAAGTGTACCTCGATTCTATTATCCTCTCCTTTGATTATATACCTTTTTTGTATATTTGTCAAGGTCAGCAAAGCTGACAGTTACCCGATAGGCATTAGCGATAGCCCTGTAATAAATCCTCGGAAAGTGAGATGGTGCGTAAAACAAGCCAAGCCCTGCACCCACTCGTTGATCTTTGCCTGCAAGTCGGTACTATTTGCGACTCGGTAACTTTAGTTTGTATGAGGATATGAGATATAGATGGGGCGTGTTATTCATAAAGCAACTTTTTAAAGTACACTTTAAAAAATAGGCTGCCCCGAATGGGACAGCCTGTGATATCAGCATTATCAGAAACGTTTCATTGTTATGATAAGCGTTATTTTTTTATATTCATCACTGAAATAACAGCTGACAAGAAGAACATTTATCGGCTTTCCATCATAGTATACTGTGTAGCAATAATCTATATTATCGTCGTCTTCTTCCTTTTTGTACAGGGTAAATGTAAGTCCCACATCCTCCAGATCCGATATGAATTCCTTCGCTTTTTCCGCAGCTTTTTTGCCTGCGCCTTTTTTGTAATCAAGAGAATAGCACAAGCTTATATAAGTATCATCACTCAGATCGGTGAATCCATTCAGCTTGCCTAATGCGATGATATCTTCATTGATAGTATTACCATCGGATGATGAGGAGCTACTCTTCTTAGTTTTGGAAGAGCCGGATGTCTTGACCTTTATCTGTTTGGTTTTTAGTCCCTCGGTATAATTCTTGCCTGTTTTATCAAGAGCAGATATTTTGAAAACATAGGAAGTGCCGGATGACAGATCGGTGATCTTGCAGGAAGTACCGGCTATGCTTTTATATTTTTCAAAGGTCTTGGTCGCGGGATCATACTTGTATACCCTGTATGCGTCTGCGCCGTCTACCTCATCCCAGGTAAGGGTAATGTAGTCCTCGCCTGATTTGCAGTGTATTCCCTCAGGTGCATCAAGCTGCCCTGCCAGTGACTTTTGTCCAAGTTCAACAACAGCTCCGTCTTCTTTGTTTATATCTTCAATACGCTCTGCAGCATATACACTTGTGAACTGTGCGGGAAATATCACTCCTGCAGACATCATAACTGCTATTGCACATGCAGTCAGCTTTATAGAAATGCGTTTCATTCTATCGACCTCTCTTATCTGGAATTTATGCAAAAACCTTTTTTACAGCCTCCGCATCTTAGTAATTATGCCAGTCTGTAAAGCTGAGATCTCTCAGATCAATTCTGTCATATGCTCCACAGATCAACGCCCAGTTATATATATCGGAGCACTGAAAGCTTATGTAATTGGCTGATAATACCATACTTTCCGGTTTGATGCCCTTTATAAAATTGTCAAGGTTAAACATCGGAGCATTTTCCCTTAACGAGGCTTCAAAATCAGACTTTTCAACACTGCCGTCATTCGGCTTGCCCACACCGTAGCCTTTATATCCGGATGCACCCAGCGGTATCCTGTAAAAATTGAAATCAGGATCATCATAATCAAATCCGGGTACTCTTAATTCTTCCCTTTCCCAGAACTCTCTGCTGCAGCCTTTCATATCATCATAGATATGATAAAGGAAGTCGCTGTTGATCATCCGTATATTCTTCTGTATTTTCTCTTCCGCCTCATTGAACCGTCCGGTAATATACGCTGCAATGTCTTCATCAGTAACATCCGATTCCTTGGTCATCTCATAGACACTGTCCCACTCATATCTTATATCAGAACAGTCACAGTCCACGGATATCAGATCATCCTTGTAAACGCCCATATACCCAAAATCAAATGTTCCCTTTACTTTAAACTGTCCGTCTTCTACATAAACTTTAACCATAGATCATACCCGTCCTTTTCATTGTAGTCCCCACTCACCCGTTATCATGTTGTAAATATACGCATACCAAGAAGAGCCTTGAGTTCGGAATCTTTTGCATCCGGATAGAGACCTTTCATATGATTCTTTATCTGTTTCCAGCATCCATCGTATCCTAATGAATAACATGATGTTACATGATCATATCCCCATTTAGTTTCAGGTGTTCCAAGCATGGCAAGATGCCACCCGTAGGGTATGCCCTTCTTGTTGCGCTTACGGGTAAAGGATGTCGTGATCAGATAGGTTCGCATCTGCAGGTCGGTCTTTACACTTTCACTTGATATGTTCGATGCAAGAAGCATTTTGCCTGCCATGTTTTCATCCACAGAAAACTGCTCCATCTCTTTTTTCCATTTATGAGGAGCTAAGTCATCATCACACAGAGCATCGAAATCATAGCCGTTCCGTCTGTATCCTGCAAATAAAGGAAAGAACTCTCTGTGGATAAAACCTGCTTTACGCCCGAAAAACTTACCATAGGCGATCTCAGGATCATCAGCAAGCATATGCCGCCATCCGTTACTGTGGCTGGCATCTGTTGATAGCTTAATGCAGCGCTTTTCTCAGCGACAAAATCTATTTCAGTATCGCGCACATTTTTTAAATTATACTATAAAAGCTCCCCAAAGTCAAGGACTTTGTAAAGTGTACTATAAAAACTATCTGCCCGCCGGATATGGAAAGCGGCTCCGATAAACGAAGCCGCTTAATTCTGCATTATGCCTTATGCATTGATTACTTTTCCTTAGCCCTTGTCTTGGCGCGGAGTGCGTTGTCGAGGATCCTCTTGCGGATACGGATGTTCTTGGGCGTTACCTCGAGCAGTTCATCGTCTGCGATGAATTCAAGGCTGTCCTCAAGGGAGAGCTTCCTGGGCGGTACAAGGCGGAGCGCATCGTCACTTCCGCTTGCACGGGTGTTGGTCAGGTGCTTCTTCTTGCATACATTTACCACAAGATCGTCGGACTTGGGAGAAGCGCCGACTACCATTCCTTCGTATACGGGCACGCCCGCACCGATGAACAGTGCACCTCTCTCCTGTGCGTTGTAAAGACCGTAGGTAACGGCTTCGCCTGTCTCAAAGCTGATGAGCGAGCCGGTGTTCCTTCTGGGGATGTCTCCCTTGTAGGGCTGATAGGAGTCGAATACATGGCTCATTACGCCCTCGCCCTTGGTGTCTGTGAGGAACTCACTCTTGTAGCCGAACAGACCTCTTGCAGGGATGATGAACTCAAGGCGC
>JAFPPJ010000357.1 GCA_017410745.1 Oscillospiraceae bacterium | reverse complement strand
TCCGTCACATTTGCGGTGTTGAATTTTGACACATCAAGTGACGTAAGACTGCTGCAGCCGTCGAACATACCGTTCATATCCGTCACATTTGCGGTGTTGAAATTTGACAGATCAAGAGACGTAAGACTGTTGCAACCGTAGAACATACCGTTCATATCCGTCACATTTGCGGTGTTGAATTTTGACACATCAAGTGACGTAAGACTGCTGCAGCCGTTGAACATACATCTCATATTTGTCACATTTGTGGTGTTGAAATTTGATACATCAAGAGACGTAAGACCACTGCAGCCATTAAACATACTTCTCATATTAATTACATTCGTGGTGTTGAAATTTGACACGTCAAGAGACGTAAGACTGCTGCAGCTGCAGAACATAAATGACATATCCGTCACATTGCTTGTATCAAGATTATTGAGTCCTTCTATACTTTCGAGTGCAATGAACCATTCAAATGCAAATGTAAGAGATGTACCAGCCTTTGTGCCGCGCTCGATAATTACTTTCTTAACAACACCTCCTATTATTCCTGCTTTATCCGCAAGAGTCTTATACTCATCCGTATCCGGCAGCTGACCTCTCAGCGTGAGTATGCCATTATCGGCATCCCAGCTGTACCATGCCGATTCCTTTGTCACCTCATCCTCGAGAAGCTCGGAATAGCCCAGCACGGCGGTGTCGTCCATAAGCCCCGATATATCGATCTGATTCGCATACACGGGCGTGAACGTGCTTGCTATCACTGCCATCGCAGCGGCAGCCGAAAGCAGGCGTCGTATCTTCATATATCTTCCTCCTTTACCTTGTGAAAGGTGTTCATACCTTTTCCTTATGATTATAGCACCGCCCGACGCCCCCCCGTGTGAATTTTATGTTATATTTCTATAAAATATTAACATATTGAAAGCGGGCATAAAAGCAGGGCGGCTTTCGCCGTCCCGCTGTGATCATATCTTGGTTATATCCACCATTTCAACATCGTCGATGCTCTTGCCCATCGAAAGTATATCTGCTACGGCGTTCGCCGTGTCTATCGCCGTCAGGCAGCATATAGAGCGCTCTACCGTCTTGCGGCGCATCTTCACGCTGTCATACTGCGGTATCCTGCCGTGTGCGGATGTGGAGAGCACATAGTCTATCTTGCCCGAGTCGAGCAATGTCATGACGTTGGGGGCTTCCTCCGATGCCTTGCGGACTACGTTCGCAGCCACCATATTGCGGTTGAGCGTGGACGCAGTGCCCGATGTGGCGTATATGTCGAAGCCGAGACGCTCGAACTTCTCCGCAACGTATATCATTTCCTGCTTGTCCGTGTCGCGCACCGTGATAAGCACGCCGCCGTCCTTCTTCATGCGGTAGCCTGCCGCGATGAGCCCCTTGAACAGTGCATCCTCAAAGGTGTGCGCTATGCCCAGCACCTCACCCGTTGACTTCATCTCGGGGCCGAGTGCCGTGTCAACATCGTGCAGCTTCTCGAAGGAGAATACAGGCACCTTTACCGCGATATACTCCGACTCCTTGTAAAGGCCGCAGGGATAGCCCTGATCCTTCAGGCTCTGTCCGAGCATTATCTTTGTGGCGATATCCACCATAGGCACGCCCGTGACCTTGGATATATACGGCACGGTACGGGACGAACGGGGATTTACCTCGATAACGTATACCTCGTTGTTGTATACCACATACTGTATGTTCACCAGACCGATAACATGCAGTGCCATAGCAAGGCGGCGGGTGTACTCGATGATAGTCTCACGCACGCGCTTTGTGAGGGTCATTGCAGGGTATACGGATATGCTGTCGCCCGAGTGTACGCCCGCACGCTCGATATGCTCCATTATGCCGGGTATCAGATAGTCCGTGCCGTCGCATATCGCATCTACCTCGACCTCCTTGCCCATCATGTACTTGTCTATGAGTACAGGGTTTTCAAGGTCGTGGCGCATGATTATCTCCATATACTCCTTGATGTCCGCATCGGAGTGCGCGATTATCATGTTCTGACCGCCGAGCACATAGGAGGGGCGCATAAGTACGGGGTAGCCGAGATCGTTTGCAGCTTTCAGCGCTTCCTCGGTGTTCATGACCGTGTGTCCTGCAGGACGCGGTATGCCGCAGGCATTGAGCAGCTCATCGAACCGCTCCCTGTCCTCTGCCGCATCTATGCTGTCGGCGGATGTGCCGAGTATGTTCACTCCCAGCTCGGACAGATACTTTGTCAGCTTTATGGCAGTCTGACCGCCGAACTGCACCACCGCACCGTAGGGCTGTTCCGTCTCTATAACGGAGCGGACATCCTCCTTGGTGAGGGGGTCGAAATACAGCCTGTCTCCCGTGTCAAAGTCTGTGGATACCGTCTCGGGGTTATTGTTGCATATAACGGCTTCATAGCCCATTTCCTTGAGCGCCCATACACAGTGTACGGAGCAGTAGTCGAACTCTATACCCTGACCTATGCGTATAGGACCCGAGCCGAATACTATCACGCGCTTCTTTCCGGTGTTCTTTCTCTCGATGAACTGACGCGCTTCGTTCTCATCGTCGGAAGTGGAATAGAAATAGGGTGTCTCCGCCTTGAACTCGCCCGCACAGGTATCAACCATCTTGAATACATTGCTGCGGTGCTCGGGACACTTCTGCCCGCTTATGCGCTCGATGGTGCTGTCAAGATAGCCGTAGCGCTTGGCAAGGCGGTATTTCTCCACGGTGAGCTCGCCGTCCGCGAGCATCTCCTCTATCTCTGCAAGGTTCTTGAGCTTTGAGAGGAACCACATATCTATCATGGTGATGCGGTGTATCTCTTCAAGGGGAACGCCGCGCTTTATGTTCTCGAATACCGCAAAGGAGCGCACATCATCGGGATTGTACAGCAGCGCATGAGCCTCTTCATCGGTAAGTGATGCGAACTGCGGCATATTCATGGAATCAAGTCCGAGCTCGATGGAGCGCACCGCCTTCATCATCGCCTGCTCGAAGGATGTGCCTATCGCCATGACCTCGCCTGTCGCCATCATCTGTGTGCCAAGAGTACGCTTAGCGTATACGAATTTATCGAAGGGCCACTTGGGGAACTTCACCACAACGTAGTCGAGCGCAGGCTCGAAGCAGGCATAGGTCTTGCCCGTGACGGAGTTGATTATCTCGTCGAGGGTGTAGCCCACCGCGATCCTTGCAGCCGTCTTTGCTATTGGGTATCCCGTAGCCTTTGAAGCGAGGGCGGACGAACGCGATACTCTCGGGTTTACCTCGATGACCGCATACTCGAAGGATGTGGGATGAAGTGCGAACTGGCAGTTGCAGCCGCCCTCCACCTTGAGCTCGGATATTATGTTTATCGCAGCCGTGCGGAGCATCTGGTATTCCTTGTCGGAAAGTGTGACCGCAGGAGCTATGACGATAGAGTCGCGGGTGTGTATGCCAACAGGGTCGAAGTTCTCCATGGAGCAGACCGTGATAACATTGCCCTTGCTGTCACGGATGACCTCGAATTCGATCTCCTTCCAGCCGCTTATGCACTTTTCCACAAGTATCTGCGTGATGGGCGAGAGGCGCAGACCGTTTGTGGCGATGTCACGCAGTTCCTCTTCATTTGCCGCGATGCCGCCGCCTGTGCCGCCGAGCGTGAATGCGGGGCGCACTATCACGGGATAGTCTATCACCTTGGCAAAGTCCACCGCATCCTCTACCGTCTCTACCACCTTAGAGGGGATGCAGGGCTGCCCTATCTTCTCCATCGTGTCCTTGAATGCCTGTCTGTCCTCAGCCTTGTGTATGGTGAGCGGGTCTGCGCCGAGGAGCTTTACGCCCTTCTCAGCGAGGAAACCGCACTCTGCAAGCTGCATAGAAAGTGTAAGACCAGTCTGACCGCCGAGAGTCGAAAGCAGACTGTCGGGCTTCTCTATGTCTATTATGCGCTTTACAGCTTCAAGCGTCAGCGGCTCGATATATACCTTGTCTGCCATAGCCTTGTCGGTCATTATGGTAGCAGGATTGGAATTGACGAGGACTACCTCAAGGCCCTCTGCCTTGAGTGCGCGGCATGCCTGAGTACCGGCATAGTCGAACTCTGCCGCCTGACCTATTATGATAGGACCTGAGCCTATCACAAGAACCTTCTTTATATCAGATCTCAGCGGCATTTCTTATTCTCCTCCATCATACTTACAAATTCGTCGAACAGATACGATGTATCGTGCGGGCCGCCGCACGCCTCCGGATGGAACTGCACCGTAAAGCAGGGAAAGCTCTTGTAGCGTATGCCCTCGCAGGTGCCGTCATTGGAATTTCTGTGTGATACCTCACCTGCATCTGCGGGCACGCTGTCATTTACCACCGCATAGCCGTGATTCTGTGAGGTAACGAATGTGCGGTCGAGCGCTATATCGTCTACGGGCTGATTTGCTCCTCTGTGACCGTATTTGAGCTTCTCAGTGCGGGCACCGTTTGCAAGAGCCATCAGCTGATGCCCGAGACATATGCCGAATATCGGTATGCCGAGCTCCCTCACCGCCTTCAGATTTTCGATGATCTCCGTGTTCTCGGCAGGGTCGCCGGGGCCGTTCGAGAGCATGATGCCGTCGGGAGCAAGGCGTGATACCTCTTCTGCCGTGGTATGTGCGGGAACTACAGTCACCGTGCAGCCCCTTTTGAGCAGCTCTCTGCGGATATTGTACTTGTACCCGAAATCGTAGAGCACCACGCTGTATTTCTCATTCTCCGCGGGGTATGTCTTCTTCTCGCTGCAGGTGACCGCATCTACCGCTCCCTTGATGGAGAAGCTGCGTATCTTTTCGAGAAGGGCATCCTTGTTCGCATATACATCCTCATTCGTGATGCAGCCGTTCATTACGCCCTGCTCACGGATTATGCGGGTCAGCCGCCTTGTATCTATGCCGTGTATGCCTATCACGCCGTGCTTTTTGAGGAATGTGTCTATATCGCCCTCGCACCTGAAATTAGAGGGTGCATCGCAGTACTCCCTTACGATATAACCCGAAAGGTATGTGCCTGCCGATTCAGGGTCGGTATCATTCACGCCGTAGTTGCCTATGAGCGGGAATGTCTGTGTGACGATCTGACCATAGTAGCTCGGGTCGGTCAGTGTCTCCTCATATCCCGTCATGCCTGTGGCGAATACTATCTCGCCCACAGATGTGCCTCTTGCGCCGAATGTCCTGCCCTCGAATATCTGTCCGTCAGAGAGCAGAATATAGCCTTTTTCTCCGCTCAGTCCAGTCATTTGTCTCACCCGTCTATCTTGTCCGGATATCTTATTGCCGGAATATGTGAAATTATATCTTCCTTCATGCGAATAACCTCGCGGCGTGCAGCCTGTGCAAAGTCGCGCTCATCGCAGTTTTCCTTCTTGTATGCGCACATAACCGCACGGGAGGAGTTGACTATCGCACCCAGGCCGTTCTTGTCGAAGCCCTTTGCAACGCCTTCTGCTCCGCCGCCCTGCGCACCGTAGCCGGGTATGAGGAAGAATGTATGAGGCAGCTTTTCTCTCATCTCTGCGAGCATCTCGGGATAGGTCGCACCTATTACCGCACCCACGGTGGAATATCCGCTCTCACCGATATAGGACGCGCCCCATTTCTCGCACATATCACCCATAGTCTCATATACGGTCTTGCCATCGCAGAGCCTTCTGTCCTGAAGCTCGCCGGAAGACTTGTTGGAGGTCTTGACCAGCACGAACATCGCACCGCCCGTCTCAAGCGCGGGCTTTATGCCGTCAGTGCCAAGGTAGCCGTTTATCGTGAGCGCATCCGCACCGAATGCCTGCTCCGGCTGACCGAATACATCCGTCGCACCGAGATATGCCGCGGAGTAAGCCTGCATCGTAGCGCCTATATCATTGCGCTTGCCGTCGAGTATTACGAACAGTCCCTTGCTCTTGGCGTACTCTATGGTCTTTTCAAGGGTCTTGATGCCGTGATGTCCGTACATCTCGTAGTATGCCGACTGAGGCTTTACTGCGGGCACGAGATCGCATACCGCATCTATTATCTCCTTGTTGAAGCGAAGTATCGCTGCTGCCGCTGCCTTGAGTCCGGGGCCGTGCTTTTCAACAGCCGCAAGCTTGATATACTCGGGGATATATTCAAGCTTGGGATCAAGTCCTACCACAGTAGGATTGTTCTTCTCGATGATCTTTGCCGCGAGCATATCCATAGGATTCTTCACGGCTCTTCCGAATGCATTGTCCATATATATCACTCTTCCCTCGCTTATTGTGAGCATTACCTTGCCCTTGAGCACAGTTCCCTTGAACAGCGTGTTCTTTGAGCGGGACTTCAGCTTCTCGGGCTCTACATACCATTCATGATCGGGGTCGGCTATTATGAATTCAGCCTTTGCCCCCTGCTCTATCCTTACCTCCGGGATATGCGCTATCCTTCTCGGCTCGGCACTCATCAGCCTTACTATGCTCTCATAGGGCAGCAGGCCTGTGTGAACGAACGCGGTGAGCGTTGCTGCAAATGAAGTCTCAAGACCTACAACGCCGTTGGGCGCCTTCTCGAATACTGCCTTCTCCTGTGCGGTATGAGGTGCATGGTCGGTTATGATGCAGTCTATGGTGCCGTCCGCTACGCCCTCGATTATCGCAAGGCGGTCGCTCTCATCACGCAGGGGCGGATTCATGCGGTAGTCCGCATCACGCTTGAGCAGGAGCGTATCATTGCACATGAAGTAGTGCGGTGCGGTCTCACAGGTCACCTTTATGCCGCGCTTCTTTGCATCCCTTACCGTTTCAAGGCTGCCCCTCGTGGACAGATGGCATATGTGTATCCTTGCGCCGCAGGAATCCGCAAGTGCTATCTCACGGGCAACTATGCTGTCCTCGGATGCTCTGTCTATTCCCTTTACGCCAAGCTCCTCTGATACCTTGCCCTTGTTCATTATGCCGCCGTTTACTATATCAAGATCCTCGCAGTGGGAAGCCACGAGTATGCCGTACTTCTCCGACTTCTCGAGCGCCTCGCGCATAAGCTCCGCATTCGCTACGGGGTGGCCGTCATCCGATACCATCGTTATGCCGTTGTCAGCATATGCCGCTAAGTCTGCCAGCTTCTCCCCTGCCATATTCACGGTGGTGGCACCTACGGGATATACATGCACGCCCGTATTTCTTGCCTTCTCCCTCTGATAGTCCGCTATCTTCGGGTCATCGCATACAGGCGATGTATTGGGCATGCAGCATACAGCAGTCACGCCGCCCGCAGCCGCAGCAGCGCAGCCCGTGATGATATCCTCCTTATGGGTCTGTCCCGGGTCTCTGAAATGAACGTGTATATCGCACAGTCCGGGCATCGCTACCATGCCCGTGCAGTCATACACCTCATCCGCCGCCATGTCGATATCGCCTATTGCCTCTATGGTGTCGCCCGCAACGAGTATATCGCCCTTGATATGCGTGTCCTCGTTATAGATGTCGAGATTTCTGTACAGCGTTCTTTTCATGTTTTCCTCCCCTTCATATTATTATAACTCTGTCCGTTCCGTCTATCTCATTCATGTTTACCCTGACCGATTCATCGTGTGATGTAGGCACGTTCTTGCCCACATAATCGGGTCTGATGGGCAGCTCCCTGTGTCCTCTGTCTACGAGCACCGCAAGCTGTATCAGCCTTGGTCTGCCCCTGCTCATTACTGCGTCTATCGCAGCTCTCACCGTCCTGCCCGTGAACAGCACATCGTCCACAAGCACGACTGTCTTGTCCGTCACATCAAAGGGCACATCCGACCTGTCCTCCACATCCTCCGTCACATCATCGCGGAAGTTGCGGATATCGAGCACTCCTACCGGTATGTCCGTCCCCTCATTCGCACTGAGCCTGTCTGCAAGGCGGTGTGCAAGATACACGCCCCTTGACATTATCCCGATGAAGCAAAGCCCGAGAGTACCCTTGTTGCGCTCTATTATCTCATAGGATATCCTCGTGATAGCCCTATTCATGGATTTCTCATCGAGTATGACCGCCTTGGGCGTCATGCATATGCCCCCTTTAAGAATATATCAATAAGCTCCGTGAGCGAATCTATCTCATAGTCAGCCCTTGTATCGTCCACATCAATATGCCAGAACCTGCTGAAGCCCTGTCTTATCCATACAGTCTTCATGCCTATCTTTTTAGCAGGGATGATGTCATTGTCCATCCTGTCGCCTATCATCACTGCCCTGTCAGGCGTACATCCCGCTCTTTCAAGTGCAATGTCGAATATGCGTTTGTCAGGCTTTGCCACGCCCTCCTCGGCAGATGCTACCACAAGATCGATAAACCTGAGCAGTCCGTGCCCCTCAAGGCGCTTTGCAGTACCGGGGACCTGATTGGCAATGACACCTATACGGTATTTTCTGCTCAGAGCCTCCAGACATGCCACGGTATCGGGATAGGGCTCCTCAAGCTCCGATCTCCATTCCGGTCTGGGCACTCCGTACAGCTTCATCACCTCAAGATCGCCCTTGAGGTTCTGCCTGTAAAACTCCTCTGCCTTGCGATATACAGTTTCATAGGGCACGCCGGCCTGCTCCGCAGTAACGCGCAGCCTGTATTCATACGGCTTTGTCTCATCAACGAGCGTAGAACCCACATCAAAGAACAGCCAGGATATATCCGCCATATTCTCCCCTTTTAAACATAAAAACTGTCTGCCCCGAAGGACAGACAGTCGGAATACAAAACATACATCATATGCATATGCATACAACGAACGCAGGCACATATGTGCTTCTATTCAAGCCGCCTTGTCGAACTCACGGGAACAACTTAAAGGTCTTGTATAATTGTAGCACATCCATATCCATTTGTCAATAGCAAAATGAAATTTTCACAGGCATTTCCTGCAAATCATCATTCAAACCTGAACTGCCTCAGGTCGAAGTCGCTTCCCGGCAGGAACAGCAGGGATACACTGTATCTTCCGCATATGCCCTCTATGGCAAACTCCCTGTCGGTGTAGCTGTCAGCCTGCGCAAATTCCGCAAGTATGCGCTTCTCCGAGCCGTCATCGCTCTTGAATATGATATGCACGGAGTTCACGGGCAGCGCCGATCTTCCCGTAATGACTATCTTTGCGGGGGGCTGTGCGAAATCAAACACGCCGAAGTCTATCATGACATTGTTGCCTATGCCCGTGATCTCGCCTTCGCCTATGGTGAACTTGTCGCCGTAGATATTCTCCCTCGCATCTGTGCTTATCACAGCCGTCTCCTTCACGGGGCGGTCAAATGTAAATCCGCCTATGCTGTAGGATTCCGACGAGCGCATCACTATGGTCTTGAGCCCTCTGAGCACCTTATTCACCTTGAATACGTCGGGCTGATAGGTGAGCCACTTGGGCGGCTTATGGTATGAATAGCTGCCTATGAGCTCGCCACCCTCGCCGGGGATGCCGTCGTATATCTCAAGGCTCACGGGCGTAGTGGTGTTCGCATATATGGGTATGGTGAGCGTGTCGCTGCCGACAGGACCGAAATCCACATTCTCAAAGCCGAACCAGCTTTCGCCGCCCCTGAACGCAGCGCCCCTTTCAATGCCGTTGCCCGCATTGCAGGACACCGTATACAGTCCGCCTATCACGAAGCTGTACGGGTCGAATACCGCATTCCCCACGCCCTCTGCACTGAGGGGAAGCGAGCATATCATGCGGCATTTCTCTGAGCCGTTCTTCACGAGGGCACGGAGGTTGAACTCACCGTCGCCCGTGCAGTGAACAGTCACCTTCCCGCCGCCTGCATCCGTCACCTGTGCAAGATTGGATACTATGCCGACTGCGGTGGTTATCCTGTATTCTATCTCGTCGATGTATGCCTTTGATGCATTCTCGGGATATATCTTTACGTCAAATGTTATCTCGGTGCATTCGGGAGTGAACTTCCTCACATCCGATATGAACTCCACACGCCTGATGGGTATGTCGTTCTCCTCATCATCGCACAGCGCCCTTGTATGGGTGTTATGCTCATTGAAGCTGATGCCCTCCGGTATATCCGCAGCTGTCGCCTCAAAGGTCAGGGATGCAGCGGGAAGCGACGGCGACGATACGCTGACGTTCGCCTCACCGGTCTTGTCGGTGGCTGCGATTATCGCAAGGAGCTTGCCCGAGAAAAGTCTGCGCGATGTGCCCTTGTACTGCTCATAGTCGGTGGAGTCGCCGTTGTCAAGACCTACGAGCCTGCCCGCTCCCGTTACCTCCACGAATACCCTGTTGTTCGCATTTGCAGCGAATGTGCCGTCCTTATCGACTGCGCTTATCTCCACATATACAAGATCCCTGCCGTCAGCCTTCATCGTATCCTTGTCGGAAGAGAGCACGAGCCTTGCTGCATCCGTGAAGCTGCATACCGTGTCGGATGCGGTCTCATTGCCGTCCTCATCGTAGGCACGGGCAGTGAGCCTTCCCTTGCGGTAGGGTATTATCGTGTCAAGTGTGAGCACCTTGTCATGTTCACGGTCAAACCGCTTCTCGGCGATAAGCTCATCATCGAGCCACAGCTTCACCACAGGCGCGTTTGAAGCCACACGCACATCCACGGGGCTGCCCTCCATATGATCCCAGTACGGGAAGATATGCACGAATGGAGCGGTCTTGTGATCTGTCCATGCGCCGCGGTAGATATATGCCTGATCCTTCGGGAAGCCTGCCGTGTCGAACTGCC
>JAFPPJ010000356.1 GCA_017410745.1 Oscillospiraceae bacterium | reverse complement strand
CATTCTCTTCGCATGAAAGAACCTTTTTCTGTTTATAATAATCCATACCTCGCCATACAGATTTACTGCTGGCTATATCTATAATTCCCATGTTTTCACCAATTCTTACTTACTTGGAAAGTTGAACCACCGTCTCTATGCCGACAGTGTGCGGGAACATATCCACCGGCTGTATATACGATGCCCTGTAGCCTTTCTGTCTGAAGAGCTTCATATCACGTTCAAGGGTCTCTATCTTGCAGGAGACATATACTATCTTTTCGGGGGCGAGCTTCACCGCACATTCGATGAATTCCCTGCTCGCACCTGCCCTTGGCGGATCCATAATGAGGACATCGCAGCTTCCACCGCTCTCAGCCATTTCCTGCATGAATCTGCCTGCGTCATCATTGACAAAGCGTATATTGTCAAGTCCGTTGAGCCTGGCGTTTGTGACAGCGTCGCGGCAGGCATGCTTGTTCAGTTCTACACCTGTCACCTCTGCACCGTTCTTGGCGCATATTATGCCTATGGTGCCTGTGCCGCAGTACGCGTCGATGACCTTGGTGCCGTCCTTGATGTCCGCCGCCCGCAAAGCGCAGGCATACAGTTTCTCTGTCTGCACGGGATTTACCTGATAGAATGAGGCAGGAGATATGCGGAATCTGCACCCGCAGAGCTCATCCTCGATATACCCCCTGCCATATAGGATATTGCTGCGCTCGCCCAGAGTAAGCGGCATACCGTCGGGGCAGATGTTCTGCACTATGGTGGTTATCTCGGGATGGGCTTTCAGCATAGCCTTTACAAAATTATTCTTAGAGGGCAATATGGCAGAAGCCGTGACCACCACGAGCATCACCTGTCCTGTGGTCTGTGATGTGCGTATCAGCGTGTGGCGGATCAGACCCTGTCCTGTGCGGATATCATAGGGTGTCATGCGCATATCCTTCATGAGCTTTTTCATGGTATATGTTATGGGAGATGCATGGACATCCTCAAGCATACAATCATCCACCGCAACGAGCTTACGGCTCGACGACTGGTATATTCCCGATATTATCCGCTTACTGCGGTCAAGTCCATAGACAGTCTGCACCTTGCAGCGGTAGTTGTAGGGGCTGTCCATGGGTATTATCTTTTTTACGGGCGCAAACTTCGAGAGCATACCGTCGGCTTTCTGCTGCTTGCGCTCGATCTGATCGGCATAGGGCTCATCGAGCTGACATCCGCCGCATCTTTTGAAGCAGCGGCATCTGCGCTCGCCCGTGACCTTATCGTGTATCATCTTCTTGGGCAAAACTATCCCTCCGTTTATGTCATATCCGAATACAGACTTATTTCCATTTTTCCATATATGAGGGCTGTCCCCTGTCCTCTTCAAATTCCTGCGGCGATACTCTGACAAGCCGTGTGCCCTCGGGGCTTTCGATATATTTCATCAATGCAGGGTCTATACCCGTGATGGTATAGAGCGGGCGAAGTTCGATATTATCAATGTTGTTCGTATACTCATCGTCCTCATCCCCTGCAAAAAGCTGCCAGCCGCTGTCCATATCATCACCGGGCTCTTCTCTTATCATGAAGCCGACCTTCCAGCCCTCTCCCGTCACCTTTTTCGAGACGACGCACAGCTTGCCCATAAGCGCCTTCCGACGGATGGACGGCTCACAGTATTCCCTCAGAGCCAGGAATTCTGCGACCGCTCCCTCATCGACTGTGATATCGCAATCAAGTCTGTCAATTGCCGCATCCCAGACCCTTTTCTCATCAGCCGCAAGTCTCAGATAAGCAGCCAGTACGAGTAATTCGGACTTATCCGCATCAAGGGAAGTCCTTACTTCCTGTTTCATATTCCTGCCGTGATCGTCAAACAGATATATGAGCATACCGCCGTCGGCATACACATCCGCCTTGACCGCGCCAAGATTTTCCTCATCATTATAGAATGCCATGAACGACGGCAGATGCTCATTTACGAACCAGTCAAATTCCGTGCCGTTCTTGCCGTTCATATAGTATATCTTACCGCCCTCTTCGAGTTCATCCGGTGAAACTTCGGGCATATTTTCCTTTATTGCATCCCGTATCTTTGCCTGAATATCGTCAAATATCCTGTTCATAACTTACTGTATGATACAAAGCCTGTATCTGCTCCTTTCACAATGATCGGTCGTCTCCCGTCGGTATAGTACTCTGCCTTATCATGCAACTCCCCTTTGGTACATGATATAATTTCCTATTATAGCATATTATACGCACAAATTCAAGTGATACGCCGAATTTATATGACCGCACATAGGTATCAAAGCCCAAAGTGGGTGCAGGCTCAGCCTGCTTATAGCATATTATATAGGTAAATTCAAGTGAT
>JAFPPJ010000355.1 GCA_017410745.1 Oscillospiraceae bacterium | reverse complement strand
GTTGGAGTGGAGGAAGAGTATCGATCAATATCGCAATTACCTGCAACATTATATATAGTAAGTCGTGGATTCTCATCACGAACTGTCTCTATATCGTTCTCGCCATCGCCCAAATGAATGAATATACTTGCATCTTTGTGTGCAGAAATGATTTTTCTTACTGTCATTATATCACCATGAGAATCAGACATTACAACAATCTTCATTTGTTACCCTCTTTGTAAACAATGCTTATATGCTGTCTTTGTGTTATGCTGACCACCGACCACTGAAAACAGACCGTTGATCACTGATGGCTCTGACGAAGTCCTACCCTTTCGAGCAGCCGCTGCTTTGCTTCCTTGAGCCTTTGCGCATGGCGGCTGGTTATAACTACCCCGAGCAGCACCGTGCCGGCGGATATGCCGAGCAGCAGACCCGACAGGAAGTCGTACACCCCGCCGCTGCCGGGTATCACCCCGAATACCACCAGCATATACAGGAACGTGCTGACAGCGCCCCCGATGAAGATAAGGTGCATGCGCGACATTATGACGCTCTGCTCTTCGGTGGCCTTGTCTGCTATGAGCAGAGCGGTGTCATCGGCATCGGGCGGAGCGTCCGCTTCTCTGCGCTGCCCGTCAAGGAGCTCGCGCAGCTCCACCTTGTACATATCGGACAGCTCTATGAGAAGCGGCAGGTCGGGGAGATTAGCGCCCGTCTCCCAGCGTGACACCGTGCGCCTTGATACATTGAGCGTATCGGCGAGCTGCTCCTGTGTCAGATCATTTTCCTTGCGAAGTTCCTTTAAGAAGCTGCCTATTTTTATCTGATCCATTATGTATCTCCTGCTCCTGCGGGGAATATGCCGCTCGCAAAAGCCCTGTTATTTGCGTCTGCGCTCGGGGAAGCGGGCGTAATACTTCTGCTTGTCGGCGTACATGCGCTCATCTGCGGTGCGCATGGCGGTGCGTATATCTCCGCCGCTGCCCTCATAGAATATACCCACGGCAAAGCTTATGTTTTTCTCATCCTCCGAATCCTTGCGCAGTCTTTCCACACGCTCGTTCAGGCTGCTTTCGAGAACATCCTCGGCAATGAGCATGAATTCATCGCCGCCCGCGCGGTATATATCACAGTCGGGGAATACCTCCCTCAGCTTCTGTGCAGCGCCTTTGAGCAGGTTATCGCCTGCCACATGGCCGTCTATGTCGTTTACAGCCTTGAGCCCGTTGAGGTCGGCGAATATCACGGCATATCTCTGCGGGAGCGGGAGAGTGCCTGCGATATAGCTGTCTACGCGGGTATTCATGGCATTGCGGTTGTATATCCCCGTGAGAAGGTCTATGGAGCTGAGCACAGCCATTCGCTTTATGAGCTGATGGTTGGCTATCTCCGATGCGAGGAAATAGGTGGTGAGCTCAAGTGTCTCCTTGATGGTCTGCGCCTTCGACGGGTCAAAGTTTACCGCCCATATATAGCCGAGCAGGTCGTTGTTGTGCCTGAGGGGGAACAGCACGAGGGTATCCACGCCCGACTCCTCCAGGGAGCGCTGCCATACCGGGTTACGCATCTTCAGTATCCCCATATCCTGCGGAGACTGTATGATAAGGCAATTGCTGCCCGCTATGGTATCCTCCCATGTCTTTACTATATCGAAGAAATCCTCGCCTATGCCCGTTTCCGTGATGCCCTTGCGGTCAGACTGAGCCACCAGCGTACATGTGCCCTCATGCATATCCGTGAGGAGCAGGCTGCATCTGCTCGCGTCGCACAGCTCGCATATATCTGCTACGATATCGTTCATGGTGCTCTCGAAATCGCCGCTCCTGAGCCTGATGCAGGTCTCGAGCACGCTTGATGCGGCCGAGGCGGACACGCCCTTCATTATGCGGGGGTCTGCTTCCATCGTCACGTCAAGGGTATAGGAGCAATAGCCTATGTTCGGGTCGTCCGATGCCACCGGCATGATATACTGATTTATCCAGCAGTCGAAGCGGTCGGGCTTGAGATAGGTATGCACAGGGCGCTTCTCAAAGGCACAGCGGCGGCACGTCTGCTCGAAGTTCAGATCCTTCGGG
Organism: Oscillospiraceae bacterium; assembly: GCA_017410745.1. GTDB lineage: Bacteria > Bacillota > Clostridia > Oscillospirales > Ruminococcaceae > Huintestinicola. The sequence goes on along the minus strand of JAFPPJ010000355.1, from coordinate 417 downwards.
ATATATCTCTCGTAGGGCGATCCGGGTATGAATTTATTGTTGAGCATATGCGATGCGGCACCGTTATACGGGTTCTCTATGGAGTCGATATATGCCTTGTTGCCTGCAACGATGCGGATGTTGCCGTAGCTTCCGTCCGAAAATTTCTCTATTGATATTATACACGTTGTCAGTTCAAAGCCGTCTACAAATGCCTGATAATCCATATATCTTCCTCCCAGCTTTGCGGTACTATGCTGAGTATAGCACATTATCCACCCTCTGTCAAGCGCCGGGCAAAGCCCGGAATTACCCGATGTGCGTTTGAGGGGGACTGTTATACTATCCTCGGAACATAGGATAGTACGAAATGATCGCTGTTATCCTTATGAGGCCGGGCAAAGCCCGGAGTTACCCGATTTGCGTTTGAGGGGGACT
>JAFPPJ010000354.1 GCA_017410745.1 Oscillospiraceae bacterium | reverse complement strand
CAAGCACAGCCAGGTATTCTCCACCTATGCAGACAATCAGACCGCTGTTGATATCAACGTTCTCCAGGGTGAAAGAGAATTCGCAAAGGACAACAAGCAGCTCGGCATGTTCCGTCTTGACGGCATCGCTCCTGCTCCCAGAGGCGTTCCTCAGATCGAGGTAACATTCGATATCGACTCCAATGGTATCGTTCACGTATCCGCAAAGGATCTTGGCACCGGCAAGGAGCAGAACATAACCATCCAGTCCTCCACAAACATGTCCAAGGAGGATATAGACAAGGCTGTTCAGGATGCAGAGAGATACGCAGAAGAGGACAAGAAGCGCAAGGAAGAGGTTGATATCAAGAATCAGGCTGAATCCCTCGTATTCCAGTCCGAGAAGGCTATCAAGGACTTCGGCGATAAGGTAAGCGAGTCCGAGAAGGCTCCCATCCAGGCTAAGATAGATGAGCTCAAGAAGGCTATCGAGAGCGGCAACACCGCTGATATGAAGGCTAAGACCGATGAGCTCCAGCAGGCAGTATACGAGCTCTCGAGCAAGGTATATCAGGCTGCAGGCGCACAGGCACAGGGCGCACAGGATGCAGGCCCTGCTCCCGAGAGCAATGATGCCGGCGCAAAGTCCGATGACAACGGCTTCGTTGATGCGGATTTCACTGACGTAAAGTGATAAGGATAACTGCGCCGGTCACACTGGATCGGTGCAGTGTACTTATTTTGCTGCGATGCGGCGTTTTGAAACAGTTTGACGCTTAAAAAGGAAGGATCACACATGGCTGAAAAGCGTGATTTTTATGAAGTTCTTGGCATTCAGAAGGGCGCTTCTGAAGATGAGATCAAGAAAGCATACCGTGCGTGTGTAAAGAAATATCATCCAGACCTTCATCCCGATGATAAGGAATGCGAGGAAAAGATGAAGGAGGTCAACGAGGCATACGAAATACTCTCTGATCCCGACAAGAAGTCCAAGTACGATCAGTTCGGCCATGCCGGAATAGATCCCTCATACGGAGGCGGCGGCTACGGCGGATTCTCGGGATTCGAGGATATGGACATAGGCGATATATTCGGCTCGATGTTCGGCGGCTCGTCCTTCAGAAGCACAAGGAGCAATCCAAACGCACCCAGAAGGGGACAGGATATACAGACCAAGGTCACCATCGATTTCATGGATGCCTGCAACGGCAAGTCTATGGATATACGCATAAACCGTTCGGAGGAATGTCCCGACTGTCACGGCAGCGGTGCACGTCCGGGCTCTAAGATAAGCACATGTCCCGACTGCGGCGGCTCCGGCATGGTACAGACCACACAGCGCACGATACTCGGCATGATGAGCTCGTCCCGCCCGTGTACACGATGCGGCGGCAAGGGCAAGACTGTCGATGAGCCCTGCAGCAAGTGCAGAGGTTCGGGGCGTGTCAGCGTTGCAAGGACTGTCAGCGTAAAGATACCCGCAGGTATCGACGACGGCCAGACACTGCAGATACGCGGTCAGGGCAACAGCGGCATGAACGGCGGTGCACCCGGCGATCTCCATGTTCTTGTGAGTGTACGTCCCGACCCTGTATTTGAGCGTGACGGATACGATATCAATACGGAAATACCCATTACATATATGCAGGCTGTTCTCGGCGATGAACTGACAGTGCCCTGTATCGACGGCAAGGTCAAGTACAATATGCCCGAGGGCACACAGTCCGGTACTATATTCCGCCTCAGGGGCAAGGGCGTACAGAAGCTCAACCGCAATGAGAGAGGCGATCAGTATGTCCGCGTAGTGGTAGAAGTTCCGAGAGGTCTTAACAAGACTCAGAAGGATCTGCTGCGAAAGTACGAGGAAAGCCTCGGTGAAAGCAACTACCGCAACAGAAAGAACTTCTTCGATAAGATAAAGGATATACTCAAGAACTGATGATAAAGCCGAAGTATCATAACGATGCTTCGGCTTTTGTATATGACGATATAAGCGGCTTGGTCATATAGAAGTGACCGAGCCGCTTATAATAGGGCTTGTACCTATAGATCGATGTATGGCAGTCGGCACCGCCGACCTCAGTCACTAAAAAAACGGCTCGGTCGGATTGAAGTGACCGAGCCGCTGATGATAGGTTTTGTACGAAAATATCAACGTATGGCAGTCGGCACCGCCGACCTCAGTCACTAAAAAACGGCTTGGTCAGATGAAAGTGACCGAGCCGCTTATATTAGGGCTTGTGCCTACAGATCAACGGGTGGCAGTCGGCACCGCCGACCTCATGGACTTGAACTCGAGAGATGCCATAATTATAGTGACGATGCCCGAAAGAACGTCTGCGCAGGGCCCTGAGTATATTATGCCGTCGATGCCGAATATCTGCGGGAGCAGGAGCAAAGCGGGCAGGAAGAATATGATCTGCCTTGTAAGGGAGAGGAGCATACCCTTGAGGGGCTTTCCTATTGATGTGAAGAAGGTGGATGTTATGGGCTGGATGGAATTGAGCCATGTAAAGAAGAGGAATATGCGCATGAAGCGTATACCGAAGGTGAAGTATTCCTCTGATTCACTGCCGAAGAGTCCGATTATCTCCCGCGGGAAGGTCTGGAACATGATAAATGCGATAACGGCGAATACCGACCCTGCTATGATGGCGAGCCTGTATGCCTGACCGACACGGCTGAACTTCTTGGCACCGTAGTTGAAGCTGATGATAGGCTGTGTGCCCTGTGCAAGACCTATCACCACGGAGAATACGATCTGGTTGACCTTCATAACTATCCCCGCACAGGCAAGGGGGATCGAGTCGCCGTATACAGACATGGCACCGTACTTGCCGAGGGAGTTGTTGAGCACGATCTGTACGAGCATCATCGCGAGCTGATTGAAGAATGATGCCATTCCGATGGATGCTATGAGCAGTACATACTGCATATGAGGTATGATGTGCTCCTTGGTGAGCTTTACGGTCTTGAAGCGTGTGAGGTATACGAATACCACCACAGCGGATATGAACTGTCCGAATATAGTGGCAAAAGCCGCTCCCTTCATGCCCATCCTGAGCACGATCACGAAGTATGCATCAAGGATGATGTTGGTCACAGCGCCGATAAGGTTGCACGCCATTGATATGCGGGGGCTGCCGTCTGCGCGTATCATGTGGCATCCGCCGGTGGTGAATATCAGAAACGGAAATCCGATCGCGGTTATAGATACATATTCCACCGCATAGGGCATCACGTTATCGCGTGCGCCGAAGAGGATCAGCAGGGGAGTGAGGAAAACTTCGGTCAGTATAAAGAGCAGAGTGCCTGTTATAGCGAGCATGCTGACAGCATTTCCCGCAAAGAACGGGGCCTTCTCGTGTTCGCCCCTGCCCATATGGAGATTGAAGCAGGAGGCACCGCCTATGCCGAACAGAAGCGCAAGTGAGATACATGAGGTAGAGAAAGGGAATGCTACTATGGTAGCCGCATTTCCAAGATGCCCCACATAATTTCCGATGAAAAGCTGATCTACTATGTTGTATAATGTACCGACCATCATTGCGATTATGGATGGTACGGAGAATTTGAGCATGAGTTTCCCGACCGGTTCAGAGCCGAGTATGTTGTCCTTGTTCAAGTTGATATCACAGTCCTTATTTCTTGAAATGGCAGTCGTCTGCCGTGTCTACTGTCTCAAAGGTGTAGCCCTCGCTGCGGAGATAGTCTATGGCATCCTGAAGGTACTGCGGTGTGTATTCCACTGCATCGTGCATCAGAAGTACCGAGTGATCGGCAGTAACGCTTGTCTTCAGGCTTTCGAGACAATACTCTACGGATGCTTCGCCGGTGGCATCGAGTGTGGCGCAGTTCCAGTCAAAGTATGCATATCCGCGCCTGTTGAGCTCCTTTATCACAGCATCGCGGGTGTCCTTGTTGTGATTGTTGATGCTGCCGCCCGGGAAGCGCAGGCACCAGGGCTTTATGCCGGTAATGTCCATGACTGCGGAGTTCACCTGGTCGAATTCATCGAAGAATGAAGCGGCAGATGCGTATACCTGGCCGTATTCATGGGTCTGTGAATGCAGACCGATGGTATGTCCCTCATCTGCTTCACGCTTGAGGATATCTTCCTTGCCGGGTATCGTCCATCCCGTGACGAAGAATGTGGCCTTGATGTCGTTGGCCTTCAGGATGTCGAGCACCTCGGGGGTGTACTTGGATGGGCCGTCGTCAAAGGTGAGATATACCACCTTGCCGGGTGTGACCTCATAGTCCGGTCTGCCGGGTGAATAGAAATCAGGATGCATATAGCGGTACCTGTCTTCCCAGCTGATGAAGTCGGTGTAACGGTTCTCATCGAGAAGGTCGAGCACAGCCTTTGCGCCCTCGGCAGAAAGGAGCGTGCCGTCGCCGCTGTCGGATCTGTCGGACAGAAGACCCTTGCTGTCGGCAAGTGCCACGCATATGTCGATATAGTGTATGTTCATGTCAAGGCTGCTCTCGACCGCCTTCATGACAGCCCTGTTGTAACGGAGTATGTCCGGCTCAATGGCAACGCTGTATTCCTCGCCGTCCTCATTGGTGTATGTGCGGTACTGTATCTCCTGCTTGATGGGAGTGGTGCCCAGTATGATGACAGTGGACTGCGGCAGCCGTTCTCTTATGGAGTTTGCGCATTCAAGCACGGATGCTGCATAGGTGTCGGGGTCTTCCGCATTTGCTATGTCAAGAGCACCGATGGAAAGATAGAAGTACGAGCTGTCCTGATCGGAGATATCTGCTATCTCGTAGGAAAGTCCCTGTGCGGTGGAGTATACCGAGAATACATTGCTCTCGGGCACAAGACCGTAGCTTGTGAGAGATTCACACAGCCTGTCGCCTATGAAGTAGGCGTGGTCGAAATAGCTGTATATCTCAGGCTCCGTCTGTGTAGTCTGTGTTGTGGTAGGTTCTGTGGTGGTGTACTCACTGAACTCTGCTGTGTAGCTGTATTGCGGCTGCTCCTCCTGTTGTGTGCAGCTGCCGAGAACGAGCAGTGCGGCAGCCGCAGTCAATATCCTTTTCATTTGTTTCCCCCATTAATCCAAAAGACCCAGTTCAAGACCAGAATCATAATCCTCGAAACCGGGGCAATACTCCAATGTGTTGAATACATCCACATGCAGATAGCGTCTGTCGGGATCAGAAAGGTCATATCCCTGCGATGTGACTATCATCTGCTTTGTGTCGTCGAATACCACGAAATAGAGACCCGGTTCATCCCCAACGAATTCAACGCCGTTGACGACTACAGAAGCGGTGCCGTGCGCATGATCGCTGGCAAGGTCGATCTCATATTTATTGTAAAGTGAGGTGTGATAGCTTACAGCCATGCTGTCCGAACGTGTGACCGCAGGCTTATTGTCGGTGATGCAGCAGATATAGCTCTCTACGCCCTGCTGTACGCTGTCAAGTCCGAGGGAATGGAAACCGATAGCCTCTTCTATGGGGAATTTCCCGTTTGAAGCACCGCTGTTGACCACAAATATAGTGTAGTCATTGTGGCTGACTGTGTAGAGAAAAGACACTAACGGAGAGTTGACAAAGCAGTCACGCGGACGTATATCAAGACGCTCGTGGTCTATTCTCGTGGGAGCGGTTATGCTGCGGTAAGGGAATATGCCGTGCACGCCCTCACTTATTGTGAAGTAGTCATAGACGAAGGCACAGAAGAATGTGGCGAGGATAAGGGATACTTCCCTGTGGTGCTTGGGCTTGGTCTCGTGCAGGCAGTATGCAGCCTCGGGCACGGACATGATGATAAACAGGTAT
>JAFPPJ010000353.1 GCA_017410745.1 Oscillospiraceae bacterium | reverse complement strand
GCGCGGAACTTGAAATCATATACAACAAGGCCGTAAGCGGTCATTGTGGAGAACAGCACGGTAAGGAGGGTAGCACAGAGGGAGATGAAACCTGAGTTCATATATCCCGTAAATGCGTTATACTGGATCTTGCCTTCCTGTACCCACTGATTGAGCTGTCCGATATTCTTGAATGCGTTAAGACCGGGAATGAGAGAAACGCCGTTTGTAACTATCTCATAGTGGTCTCTTGTGGAATTAACTATAAGTATCCATATAGGGAGCAATGCAAAGATCGTAAGGAAAATCAGTACCGCAGTAACTATACCGGTGCGGACTGCTATCATCTGCGAATTGCTCTTCTGTCCTGCCATATCCATATTACAGCCCTCCCAGTTTCTGCTTCAGAGCAGTTTTCTTCATGTTCTTTGCATGAGCACTTCTCGGATCTTCCTCTTTGTTCGTTACGAACGCGATGGAGCCCAGTGCTACCGTGATAAAGAACAGTACAACGGACGCAGCTGCGGAATAACCCAGGTTAGGCTGTGTCGTTTTATGGAAGTTGTTATAAATGAATACCGCTACAGTCTCCGTCGTCTGGTTCTGGGCACCTGCCTGTGCATTGTACAGATAGGGTATATCGAACATCTGAAGACCGCCTATCATGGATGTAACTACTGTGTAGAGCATGATGGGACGGAGAAGCGGGATAGTGATCTTGAAGAACTGCTGTGTAGGTGTGGCACCGTCGATATTTGCAGCTTCAAAGAGTGAGGGGTTGATGCCCATGATACCTGACATAAGCATGATGGTGGTATTACCGAACCACATCCATGTCTGGATTATCATTATCATGATCCTTGCTTCGCCCTTAACGCCCGAAACAAAGTTCACTCTTTCCTTGCCCAGTTTAACGAGCAGGTTGTTGACAGCACCGTATTCGGTATCGGAGAAGAGCATTACGAAAAGCGCTGCAACAGATGCAGCCGTGATGATATTCGGCATATACATCACTATCTTATAGAACCCTTTTCCTTTCACCTTCAGATACGCATCCGTAAACCATGCTGCAAGCAGCAGTGAGATTATGATCTGCGGGATAAAGTTACCGCCCCAGAGAAGAACGGTGTTTTTCAGAACTCTGCTGAAATTCTGTTTTGCGGATTTTGCCGCACGCCCGGCGATCTCATGTCCGGGTGTTGTGGTGGCCTGACCACCGACCAGTATTTTGAAATTGTCTATGCCGACACTTTCTGTCACCAGATCGCCGTTAGACTGTGTAGACAGATAGAATGTATAGCATAAAGGGTATACCTGGAAAAACAGATATACTATAAAGAAAGGAAGTATGAACAGATAGCCGTATTTAGCATAGCTGATACTCTTTCTCTTGTTCAGATCCATACTTTGATAACTCCCCTCGGTCTAAACTCGAAAGGCAGTAGAAATGGGAAAAACCCCGTTATCGAACGCTATGTTGTTCATTTATTCAATTAAATAAGTGCATAATGTCCAAAAAAATAAATTCCCACGTCTTGATTACTTACCTCTCATAAACCCTTGTGACCATTGTGTGAAAAAATTAGTTAAAATCACGAACTCATAAGTTAGATATATAGGGCAGGCTTTCACCTGCCCTATTTATAGGTTATTCAGTTTTTCTGAGCCCTATACTCTGATATTAGTCAAAGTTGGAGTAATCGAGAGTAGGAAGTGCATTTGCAACTCTGTCAACCCAGTCATTGATGGTAGCATCAACGTCAGCGTTTGTACCCTGGCAGTATGCGTTAACTGCATCGTTGAAGCATCCCTTTATAGGGCTGTCATAAGGAGTGATAGCACCGGTCATATCGATCTGGTCAGCTGTTACGTTAAGAACTTCGAACTGGTTCTGGCCGCCAAGAACAGGGTTGCCCTTGTATTCGCCAGCAGCGATAACGTTCTCCATTGCCTTCTTGTTGGAAACGAACTCACCCTGCATCTCAGCATACTTCTGAGCGCCCTCGGTGTTGGTTGTGAAGAAGGACATGAATTCCTTAACGAGCTCAGGATTGTCGCATCTGTTAGCAACAGTCATCCATGTGCCGCCCCAGAAGAATGCCTGAGGACCTACGCAAACCTTCCACTTGCCGTATGTAGCGCCGCCCTCGCCGCCTGCTGCGGATGTGAGGATAGCATCGCCGAAGCCCCATGTGGATACGAAGTAACCCATTGTGTCATCGGTCTGACCTGCAGAATACCACTCTGTGCTCCACTGAGCGAGATCCTTGATGACATAGCCTTCATCATACATGGTCTTAGCAAATGTGATATAATCCTTAGCTGTAGGATCGAGTTCAAGCTTGTTGTCCTTTACCCAAGGAGTAGATCTGCCTGCGGAGAATACCTGCCAGATACCGCCGAGTGTAGCAGTGAGGGCAGTCTGTCCGCCGGAAGCTTCCTTAACTTCCTTAGCTGTTGCGAGGAAGTTGTCCCAGTTGTTTACCTTAGCCTGGAACTCATCGGGAGATGTTACGCCGAGATACTTGTCAGCGAGATCCTCTCTGTAGCAGAAGCCGCCTGCTGCAGCCTGCCAGGAAAGACCCTTCTGAACGCCGTCAGAAGACTTACCGATCTCAACGGTGTAAGGACGAAGATCGCCGTAATCGCCGTCGGAGAAGCCGATATCATTAAGGGGCTTAGTACCAGTTTCAGCGCTGTCGTCGTTGATGTACTTAAGAGCCCAGTCTGCCTCAACAAAGATGATATCTGCATCGTTATTGGGATCGGAAAGATATGCGTCATAAGTCTCAGCTGCCTGACCGCCTGCAACACCGAAGGAATGTGCATCGAACTCATCCTCAGTGTGGCCTGTGTTCTCACAGAAGCACTTGAGCATGGGGTTGATATCATCGGTATTCCAGCAGAGAACGGTCATCTTGGAACCACCATCTGCGGAAGGTGCACTTGCAGCCTCTGTCTCAGCAGCAGCCTCTGTCTCAGCAGCAGCCTCAGTCTCAGCAGCAGCTTCAGTCTCTGCAGCAGCCTCAGTAGCAGCAGCTTCTGTAGCAGCAGCCTCGGTAGCAGCGGGAGCAGCTGTGGTAGTTGCGGGTGTGTTTGTGTTAGTTCCGCAAGCTGCAAACATAGAGCCAGCGGTTGCAACAGCAGCTACCATTGCAAGTGTCTTCTTCATACTCTTCATTTTACTTTTCCTCCTTAAAATATATTATATTCCCTTTTGGAACATAATAAGCAAAACGATCTCACATAAATGCCTCAATATGCAGACCGCTGTCTGCCGGCAGCCGCCCTCGGATCACGCCTCATCGATCACCGCTGCAGACCACCCGTGCCGCCGTACATAAAAAAGCCCGGCCTGCGCCTGTGAGAAAATATCATACGCGACTCACGCAGCGACACGGATCCGGCATCGCGCCCAGCTGAAATATCCAACCGTCCGCTCAGTCGACCTGACGCTTTGTTGATAATCACGATTTGATATTCATAATATACAACCTTTCCAGTAAAATGTCAATGGTTTTGGAAATGTTGTAAATGAAAATAGTTATAATACACAGTTTCTTTATATTTGTTTTGTGCAATATAACGTTGGAATTTTATGGTAACGGTTTCATTTTTACCATATAAACCGCCTGTGTAAATAGCCTGTAACCATTTCTTCATCAATTTGCACAAAGAAATTTCAATCTTCAACTATTTCGTAGTTATCCGAAGCATTTTCCTTTGTGGCATATTCATTGACCGACAGTACTCTTACCTTAACGGAGCGGGCACCCAGATCGATACCGATCACATCGCCCACCTTGACATCGTAGGAAGCCCGCTGCACCTTGCCGTTGACGGTTATCCTCTCGGCATCGCATGCTTCGTTTGCTACAGTCCTGCGCTTGATAAGTCTTGTCACTTTGAGATATTTATCCAGACGCACTGTCGTTCACCTCTTTGTCAGATATGCAAGCCTCAATAACGGCTGCATCCGCATACAGTTGCAGATACAGCCGATAAAAGGAGAACTTACTTGCCGTCTACAGCGTCCTTGAGAGCCTTACCAGCCTTGAAAGCAGGAGACTTTCTTGCAGGGATGGTGATCTCCTTCTTGGTGCGGGGGTTAATACCCTTCTTTGCAGCATGCTCTCTAACTTCGAATGTGCCAAAGCCTACGAGCTGAACCTTTTCGCCCTTCTTGAGCTCAGCAGTGATTGCGTCGATAGCTGCCTTAAGAGCTGCCTCAGAATCCTTCTTGGTAAGATTTGTCTTTTCTGCGATTGCAGAAACGAGTTCTACCTTGGTCATGTTTGATTACCTCCATGTGTTGTTTTCGCTTTTTCCCAATAGGTGTCGAGCGTATCTATGTCAAGGGATCTCATATCCTTCCCTTCACATCTTATCATATCTTCAACAGCAGCGAACCTGCCGATGAATTTCTCAGTAGCGCGTGTGAGCAGCTCCTCCGCATTGTAGCCCTTCAGCCTTACTGCATTGACTGCGGCAAAGAGCATATCGCCCATTTCCTCAGCCTCGTGCTCACTGTCAGCCGATCTTACCTCGGCTATCTCGCTCTCAAGTGATGCGAGCGCATCCTCGGCAGTCCTGAAATCAAGTCCTGCCCTTGCAGCCCTCTTGCCCACCTTCTGTGCGCGCATAAGTGCAGGAAACGCACTGCTCACGCCGTTGAGCGTATCGGTATATGTCTCCTGGCCGTGCTCCTCCTGCTTCCTGTCGTTCCAGCTCGAAAGAGCCTCTCCGACGGTATCGGCCTTGACATCGCCGAATACATGAGGGTGGCGGCTGACCAGTTTATGACAGAGATCGTTGACGGTATCGCCGAACGTGAATCTGCCCTGCTCCTCCTCGATCACGCTGTGGAACACGACCTGCAGCAGCACGTCGCCGAGCTCTTCGCGGAGATGAGCACTGTCACCCTTGTCTATAGCCTCGCAGGCTTCATATGTCTCCTCTATGAGATCCATACGGATGGATTCATGAGTCTGCACCTTATCCCACGGACAGCCGTCCTCGGAACGGAGTATCCTCATTATGGCGAGAAGGTCGCCTATATCATATTTGTCCTTGAAATCAAAGCCGGTCACCGGCATCCAAAACGCGCCTCCGTTCAAGCCGTACATATCGGGCTTTATATATATTAAACCATAAACGGCAATAATTCAAGGGAAATTTATCATTTCGCAAATAAATCAGCATTTTAAACGGACTTTTGCCTTTAAATCGCCGGATTTCCGTCAAAAAGCAATAACCGCCGCTGCTTATCCGCGGCGCAATACACCCGTATAGCGTTTATGCTCACAGGCGAATATCGTCATTTATGGTCTCGTCCCATGCTTTCAGACGGGCAAGTCCGTCCTCGAGCTGACTCACCGGGCAGGCAAGATTCATCCTGACAAATCCCTCGCCGCCCTTTCCGTATATCTCCCCTTCCGACAGGAACAGACCCGTCTTTTCCCTTATATCCTTTGCGGGATATCTGCCTGCATACCCGAGATCTATCCACAGAAGATATGTGGCGTCGCTCCTGACGGCATGGGCACGGGGGATATACTTAGCGATGAACTCCTCTGCCTTTCGCCTGTTGTCCGCGATATGCGCACGCAGTGCTTCGAGCCAGTCATCGCTCTGCGTAAAGGCAGCTATGACGGCATCCACCGCAAAGCAGTTGGGTTCCCCGCTGTCATCGGTATTTATGCCGCGCCATACCCTATGGCGGCGCACGCTGTCATATACTATGACGGCTGCGGTCTGAAGTCCCGCAAGATTGAAGGTCTTTGCGGGCGAAAGACAGGTGACGGATATGCGTCTGCATATATCTGACACGGATGCAAAGGGCACATAGTTTTTCCCGGGGGCGGTCAGCTCACAATGAGCCTCGTCCGAAAGCACCACAACGCCGTATCTTTCGGCAGTCTCCCCTATCCATGCAAGGGTGTCCCTGTCCCATATATTGCCCGTAGGATTCTGCGGATTGCACAGTATCATGAGCGAGGTCTGCGGGTCGGCAAGCCCCGATCCAAGGGCATCACGGTCTATGGTGTATACGCCGTCCCTGTATATGAGCGGGCACTCGAGCACCGTTCTGCCGCTGTTGACGATGCAGTTATAGAATATATTATATGTCGGGGTGAGGAGCAGCACCTTCTCGGCCGGTGTGGTAAGTTTGCGCACGATGCTCGATATAGCAGCCACCACACCGCCGGAGTATATCATATCCTCGCGGCGTATGTCAAGGCCGTAGCGCTTCCATCGCGATATATATGCATCATACCATTCATCGGGCACGGTGGTATAGCCGTATATCCCGTGGGAGGCGCGCCTTATGAGCGCTTCCTTCACGGCAGGGGCAGTCTCAAGCTCCATATCAGCCACCCACATAGGCAGCTCGCCTTCGGCAATATCCCATTTCTCTGTGTATGTGCCGCTTCTGTCTATAACCTTGTTAAAGTCAAACATTGTCCTTATTCCTTATGATGATATCGGTACGCGATGGGTTTGCATCATCCATGATGAGCTCGCCTATGCCGTCACATACTATGCGTCCCGATACAGGATTCTTCACGCTGTCCACCGTGCCGATGAGCTCTGCATCCAACGTGGAATACTCAAAGGCAAGGCTGGTATTGAGCAGGCGGCAGTTTATAAGTTTAAGGCCGTCTATATAGCAAAGCCCCTGCAGGCTCTCGATAGTGCAGTTGACAAAGGTGAGACAGGATGAGTTCCAGCCAAGATACTCTCCGCTTATAAAGCAGTTCTCCACTGTGACGTTCTCGCAGTTCCAGAAGGCATCCTTGCTCATGAGCGTGCTGTTCCTGACGGTACTGTCGCGCAGGCCGTCAAAGGGATAGTTTCCGACAAGGTTCAGCCCGTCTATGTCCATATCCGTGCAGTTCATCGCAAAATAGTCGCCCTTTGCGGTGACATTCCTGAGCTCCACGTCTTCGCACGCCCACAGTGTCTCCGAGGCATTGACGATATCCGTATCGGACACGGTGAGCCCTACACAGCGCCTGAATATCTTGGGCGCTTCTATGAGGGTATTGGTGACGCTGATGTTGTTGGTATACCATATCCCGGCTCTGCCCATCTCAAATACAGTGCATCTGTCCATAGATATGTTCTCGCAGTACCACAGCGGGTATTTCCACTTGAACATACATCGGAGCAGCGATATATTGCTGCTCTCCTTGAGGGGGGATTCACCGTCGTCGAATATGGTATCTGTTATCACGAGTCCGTCAGAGGAGAAAAGTGCTCTTTCTCCTGTATATCTTTTACCGTCAATATTCATCTATACCATCCTGCCTGTTACAAAACACGCTTATCAGACGATAAGCGTGTTTGGATATCATGCGTTCTGCTTGCCGAGCCATACATAGGCTATATCAAGTGCACTGTAGAGACTGGGCTTCTCGCTCTGTTTAACTATTGCTTCAATGGGAGAGAGCTTGTCATCCGTAGCCATCTTGTATATTTTAACCTTGGTAGCGACTTCGAGATCGCCGACCTTTTCCTTTTCCTGTATCTGCATCCATATGACATAATTGTCATACATATTGCCGTAGTAGAGCTGATCCCCCATCCTTACGAGCGGATAGCCCTTATATGTAAAAAACTTCTTATCACTCATGCGGTCCTCTCCTTTCTTCATATAACCGCTCCCCAAAAGGAAGTCAAACTAGTCCCAAAATATATTTTAACATATTTTGCGATGAAAATCAAGTGTTTTAATTAAATTTATGAACATTTTTTCTATCACAAGTGATAGGATCACCATGTTGTGATGATGTCCTTTCCGTCAAGCAGGTTCTCAAGGTTGTCTATAAGTCTGTCTGCATATACGGTGCGGCATCTGAAGGATGTCCTGCCGTTGAGACGGATGATGGAAAGCCTGTTCGATGAGGGGATGAACTCCACCTTGTCCGTGCCGTATTCCGATGTGATGGTCACAGATACCTTAGCGGGGTCTGTGCATTCATCGAGGTATATCTCCTCTGCGGGAGCCTTGAGGAAATACTGATAGAATGTCCTGAACAGATCCGGGTCTGCCTCGGTCTTCTCGGTCTTTCCTGCGTGGGGTCTGGTATAGGTGACATGGAAATCATCCTTGTCGCCGTTGAGCTCGAAATGGGTGATATCATCCTCGCCCACTGCCACATCTATGGTCTTGATGGTATAGATATAGGTGCTGGTGATGAGCGTCATGGTTATATCTTCCGGCTTCACCGTCGCCCAGGGCACGGTGTCCTTGTCAAAGATGAACACGATGTCTATTCCCTCTGCCATGCAATAGTAGCCGTCATCAGCCTCGCTGCCCACCACGAAATGCAGGTCGCCGCCCACGATATCGAAGTCTACGACTGCAATGGGGTCATTGAAGCCGAGCTTGTCAAGGGTATCCTGTGAGGGTGCTACCACCGCGATGTTCTTTGCGGTGAGGCCGAACACGTTGTTGAGCAGAGGATATGCATTGTCGGGATGGAGATCGAGCCTTACGGGCTGTGTCATGATATGGGAACACTGGCTGCCTGTGACAAGCTCGTCGATATCCTGTCTCGGGTCGTACTCGAGCACGATGTCATAGTCAAGATCGGGTCTCTTTATGGTGATGGAGTTTATCTTCTTATAATCGGTGGTGTCATTCTCGGACTCGGGCATTTTGGGCATATACACGGTCTTCGACAGAAAATAGAACTTATCCTGAAGGAAGGCTGTGACGGAGTCCTTGTTCACCGCATACACATTGCCCGACTGCATAACATACACAAGGTCGTCTGCGGGGGCATCAGAGCCTACTGCCACATCCTTGACGGTGCCGTCTCCGAAGGTGATGTTCACCTGTGCGCGGGGCTTGTCAAGACCGTATACCGACAGGTCGGACACATCCGAACCGATGTTCTTAGCTGCGGTAAGGGTGCAGGACTGTCCGAGCAGCGAGGATATTGCGGAAGTGTCATGGGTAAAGCCCGCAAACTCCTCCACGAACCATGCATCAT
>JAFPPJ010000352.1 GCA_017410745.1 Oscillospiraceae bacterium | reverse complement strand
TTCTCCATAGCGGCTTCGCTGACATCTATATGCTCATCCTTGCCGTCGATTACCTGTATCATATCTATATTATGAGCCACAGCGTATTCAAAGTCTCTCTGGTCATGGCTGGGAACAGCCATGACAGCGCCCGTGCCGTAGCTTGCAAGTACGAAGTCGCCGATGAATATACGCACTTCCTTGCCGTTTACGGGATTTATGCAGGTAACGCCCTTGAGCTCGCAGCCGGATTTAGTCTTGTTGAGCTCGGTGCGGTCCATGTCATTCTTGGTCTTCGTCTCAGCGATATACGCTTCGACCTCTTCTCTGTTCTGTACGCGGTCGAGGAGGCTTTCGGTCACAGCGCCGTCGGGAGCGAGTACCATGAAGGTGATGCCGTAGATAGTCTCGATACATGTGGTGAATATGGAGAACTTCCCGCCGCCTACGATATCGAATTCCACCTCTACACCGGTGGACTTGCCTATCCAGTTGCGCTGCATGGACTTTGTGGACTCAGGCCAGTCTATCTCTTCGAGCCCTTCGAGCAGCTTTTCTGCAAATGCAGGCTGGTCTATTACCCACTGCTTCATGTTCTTTCTTATAACGGGATAGCCGCCGCGCTCTGATTTGCCGTCAATGACCTCGTCGTTTGAAAGAACGGTGCCAAGCTCCTCACACCAGTTTACGGGCATATCTATGTACTTAGCGTAGCCGTCAAGGTAAAGCTGCTTGAATATCCACTGAGTCCACTTGTAGAATTCGGGATCGGAGGTCGCCACCATCTTTGACCAGTCATAGTCAAAGCCAAGCTCTTTGAGCTGCTTGGAGAATGTCTCGATATTCTTCTGTGTGAAGCCGTTGGGATGATTTCCTGTAGTTACCGCATACTGCTCGGCAGGAAGGCCGAAGGAATCATATCCCATGGGATGAAGTACATTATAGCCCTGCATACGCTTCATGCGTGATATTATATCGGTTGCTGTGTAGCCCTCGGGATGGCCTGCATGGAGACCCACTCCGGAAGGGTAGGGGAACATATCGAGCGCATAGAACTTAGGCTTGCTGAAGTCCCATACATCCGTCTTGAATGTTTCATGTTCCTCCCAGTATTTCTGCCACTTAGGTTCAATAGCGGCAAAATCATATTTCTTCATTTGATTTGACCTTCTTTCAACGCCCGCCCGGAGCTGAGCGTCGTGTTCATATTAATAGCGGATATCAGCTTATCTTCTGAAATTGAAAAAGCTGCTGTCTATATCAACGCCGCTTTCCTTTGACATCTTGGTGTACTCGGCTATATCATCATCGGCAAAGAACATGAATGCGAGCCAGCCGGATACGCCGATCGAGAACAGAGCCTCAAGCACCATCATGAAGCTGCTTCCCGCACCTACAATGCCGGAGAGCACACCTGCGCCGAATATTACAGTACCCAGACCCATAACGCCTCTTATGCAGCTTATGGCGCACAGCCAGCCCAGTATCTCACGGGCCTTGCGGCTGCCGCCCCTGAATCTGAACAGGCAGTATACCAGAAGTGCATTGTATGCTACGGGTATGAGCGTTATTATGCCGGGGAGAGTTATAAATGTGATAAGTCTGATTATAGCGATAAGTCCGTAGTATATCATACCTATGGTGGATATGAGCTCCGCCTTGTTCTTGCCCTTCTGAGCCAGCTCTTCGTTTACCTGGAACTGCTGCTCATACAGGGAGTCGAGGGACTTGTTGGTGCCGTTTTCGTTGTAACGGTAAGAGCCCACGTTATTATTGGAATAGTCGGAAGCGCTGTGCTGTCTGTACTGCTGTGCAACGCCGAGATTTTCCTTTGCGATAGCCTTGTCCATAGCTTCCTGCTGACGGCGTTCAGCCTCTTCCTGTGCTTTCCTTTCCTGCTCTGCCTGCATCGAATGGAAACGGTTCTCCTTTGATACATACAGCTTGTCGGGGTTCATGTTGTGTACATCTGCAGCCGCATCGGCGATCGCATTTCCGTCCATGTCGGAAATAAGCGACGATACGTCTATATCCTCAAGATCATAATCGGGAGCCTCTGTTATGATATCCTCTGCTTCGGGAGCGGCGGGTGCTGCTTCCTGTGCGTCAGCGGTGCTGTCAGCCGTATCGTTTATCTCGGGAAGGGGAGGGAGTTCGGGCATATCGTCCCAGGAAAGTCCGTCCATTTTTATCTCATCCATTGGTCATGCTCCTTTCAGTTTTCCTTGGTTATCCATGCGCTGATGTCGATTGCCTCGCCGTCAGCCCACAGCTTGTCGAGTTTGTAGAAATCACGCTGTTCCTTGTAGAATACATGCACGATTATATCACCGTAGTCAAGTATCACCCATCCGCCGCCGGGCTCGCCCTGTACGGAGCGGGGCTTTATCTCATAGTTCCTGCCTACCTGATATTCTACTTCATCTGCAAGCGCCTTCGTCTGTGTCACGGAGGTGCCGTCGGCAATGACGAAATAATCGGCAAGTATCGTAAGATCGGTGACCTTGAGTACATTTATGTCCTCAGCCCTTTTCGCATCAAGAGACCTTACTATCGTCTCAACAACGTCGATAGTCATTATTATTCCCCCTGTTTCTTTAAAAATACAGCCGCATACCTGTTGTATGCCTCTGTGGAATGTATAGGTATCACAGACCCCTTCTTCAGTACATCCCCTATCTGGAACTTCAGTGCTTCGTACATCGCACGGTCTATGTCGTCGTGGGCATATTCGCGCATTTTCGATACGTCCTTGTAGTCCCTCTCAGCGGATGTGAGGTCGGCCAGATATATGACCTCCTCGAGCCTGGACATCTCTCCGCGCCCCGTGGTATGATAGCGCACGGCATTGAGTATGTCGCTGTCCGTAATGCCGAGCACCTTTTCGCAGTAGTACGCGCCTGCGGGTGCGTGGTACAGTGCAGGGACGAGTGCCTCTGCCTTAGTGAAGTCCCTGCCGCAGTTCTCAGCCATGATAAGCTGCTCGTTATGGGGTATCTCCTTGCATATGTCATGCACGAGCCCCGCAAGATATGCCTTCTCCCTGTCCGCTCCATGCCTTGCTGCGAGCTTTACAGCCATGTCAGCGACATTGAGGCTGTGCTGGAAGCGCTTCTTTGACAGGCGTATCTTTATAAGATCTATTATCTCATTTGTATCTATTATCATATCCATCATACCAGTCATGCGGTGTAGAGCCCGTTCTCCGCGATATAGCGTATCACGCCGTCAGGCATGAGCCCGGTCACATCGCCATGCTGCGAGAGAAGTCCGCGCAGCTCCGTGGACGATACCTCAAAGGGCCTGGTCTGCACCATCATCACTTGTCCGCCCATATCTTCAACAGCCCTTGCATACGGGGCGAGCGCCTCTCCGCTTTTGCGGCTCACCGCAGCGATACTGCACATCGCGAATATATCCCTTGCCCTGTGCCATTGTGGAAGTGTGCGGAGCGAATCGCTGCCCACTGCGAGCACATATTCATCGGGCGATGTTCTGATAAGGTGTTCGAGGGTATCCACTGTATAGCTGACATCCTTCTTCGTCAGCTCATAGTCCGATACCGTGCCTATACCGTCAAACGCTATGCGGCACATATTCAGCCTGTGGATATCCGATGCGCCCTGACGCTGTGATGTCTTGAACGGGCTCACATAGGCGGGCATTATTATCACCTTGTCGGGCGACAATGCATCTCTTACGCTTTTCACCGCATTTATGTGACCGTTGTGTACCGGATCGAAGGATCCGCCGAAAAGTACGGTCATTTCTTCTTTGCTTTGGGCAGCTCTATCTTGGGATCCTGCGGGTTTCTGCGGAACAGCACCAGCTTGCTGCCTATCGTGGTGACTACCTCAGCATGGCATACCTCTGCAAGAGACTGTGCCGCCTCAAGCGGAGCAACGGGAGCGGTCTCGAGCACTGACAGCTTTATCAGCTCGCGTGCCTTGAGCGCATCGTTCACCTGTGTTATGAGATTGTCGTTTATACCGTTCTTGCCTATCTGGAATATGGCATCCTCTGTGGAGGCAAGACCTCTCAGATATGCCCTCTGTTTGCTTGTAAGCATATTATCTCCTATCAGAGCAGCTTTGTAAGCTCTCTTATCGCTTTGCCCCTGTGGCTTATTGCGTTCTTTTCATCTGCTGACATCTCAGCGAGCGTCCTGTCGTCATACAGGAAAATGGGATCATAGCCGAAGCCGTTGCTCCCCCTGCGCTCATATCCTATGCGTCCCTCGCAGCTGCCGCTGACATACTGTGCCTTGCCGTCGGCATCGATGAAGCATATCACGCAGCGGAAACGTGCGGTGCGCTCATTGTCGGGCACGCCCTCGAGCTCGGACAATACTCTTTCGCATCTGTGGCCGGGCTCTGCATAGCGAGCGGAGTATACCCCGGGAGCGCCGCCGAGATGATCCACTTCAAGACCGCTGTCATCGGCTATGACGGGCATATGAAGTATATCGTATATGGCCTTAGCCTTGATGTATGCGTTCTCCTCAAAGGTAGTGCCTGTCTCGTCTGCCTCTATATCAGCGCCCGCCTCCGACTGTGATATCACCTCATACCCCATGGGAGAGAGTATCTCGCGGAACTCGCGCAGCTTGTTCTTGTTGTTCGTAGCAAGTATTATCTTCATTACCGGTCTCTTTCTGTAAAACTTATTCCTCGTCGGAGGACTCGTCCTTCTTCTTCTTTCCGAAGGTGATCTCCTTGAACAGGAAGCCGAACCTGCCGTCCTTGAGGCTCTTCTTCTCGGGCTTCTGCTCCTCTTCCTCGCCCTGCTCGATCTCGGCTATCTCTTCATCGGTGATATCGTGGTATTCGTATTCGGGTACGGAGATCTCCTCGTCCTCTTCCTCGGGGACTATGCTCTCGTCGTATTCATCGTAGATGACCTCTACATCGCCGAGCTCGTCATCTTCGTCCTCGTCGATCTCTTCCTCGATCACATCGTCGCCGACATCGTCCTCTACGATCTCCTCGATATCCTCATCGTCCTCTTCGGACTCGTCGTATCCTTCGTCATCGGTAAGGCGCTCGTAGTTGCCCTCGAAGTCACTGTCGGTGATGAACAGAGCCTCGGCGAAGTCCTCCGCGCTGAACTCCATCAGGTCGTCGATCTTCTCGCCCACGCCCACCAGCTTCACGGGTATGCCCAGCTCACGGTGTATGCTGATGATTATGCCGCCCTTAGCGGTGCCGTCCAGCTTGGTGAGGATGATGCCCGTGATGTCGGCAGCCTCGGAGAAGAGCTTCGCCTGATTTACGGCGTTCTGTCCGGTGGTGGCGTCGAGGACGAGAAGGGTCTCCACCCT
>JAFPPJ010000351.1 GCA_017410745.1 Oscillospiraceae bacterium | reverse complement strand
TATAATATACGAGGTGGATGTGGAGAACGGCCAGAAGACAGGCTTTTTCCTCGATCAGAAATACAACAGGCGCGCTGCTGCTGCGATAGCACCGGGCAGAAATGTGCTCGACTGCTGTACCCATACAGGCTCCTTTGCGCTGAACTGTGCAGCTGCGGGTGCCAAGACCGTGACTGCGGTGGATGTATCTGCATCGGCAATAGAGACCGCACGGCACAACGCAGACCTTAACGGCGCAGACATAAGCTTTGTGTGTGCAGATGTGTTCGACCATCTGCGTGAGAGGATCGCATCCCACGACAAGGATACGGACTATGTGATACTTGACCCGCCTGCATTCACTAAATCACGCAAGACCGTATCGAATGCAAAGGGAGGATATCTTGAGCTCAACACCCTTGCGATGAGGCTCCTTCCTAGGGGAGGATTCCTTGCGACCGCATCATGCTCCCATTTCATGACGGCGGCCATGTTCAGGGAGATGCTCGTTACTGCCGCAAGAGATGCGGGAGTAGGCATAAAGCTGGTGGAGGAGCGCAGGCAGTCGCCCGATCATCCGATACTGCTCTGTGCCGATGAGACCGAATATCTGAAATTCTTTATACTGCAGATAATATGAACGAAGAGATAGAAGAAATACGCGAGGATGCCGAGAAAAGGCCGCCGAGAGACCCTAAGAACGGTCTGTATACATTCCTGTCGGTGCTTATATTCATCGCGGGAACGATAATTTTCAGGCTGGTCGGCGATAATATCACGCTGGTATATGCGCTTCACGAGGGAGACCCGGGTGAACAGCTGAAAACGGCTGCACTCAGACAGCTGAATATAGACAGGCTTCCGGAACGGTCGGATGTGCTGTATGTGCGTATGCACCGCAACTTTGACGAAGACAGGTTGTATCTGGCGGTGAGACTGCCCGACGGAACAGATGAGGAAAGCTTTGTTGAGGAATATATCCCGTATCAGTGCGGCAATCCGGTGACAGACGAGAGATTTGCCGTATATCCCGAGGCTGATGCAAAGGCACACTATATATTCGGCGACAGATATGTGAGCGTGGATGACCCGCTTACAGCATGCATTATATATAAGGAGAATGATGAGACAGTGGCTGTATTTTCATCCGCAGAGTATGACCATAATATATCGCAGCTCTTCTCTGCCGGAAAGATAGCTATATGATCAGGATCAGGACTTTTGCTGCACTTGTGATATGTATATGTGCGGTGATGATGTGTGCTCCAAAGTGCAGTGCACTGTACCTTGAATGGAGCACCGAGGGCACGACGCTTACCGTAATACCCAAGGGCATAGAGGAAGGCAGAGAGGTGGAACTGTCCATAGACGGCGGCAACAGCTTCCTGCAGACTACTCCCGAGGGGAATGTATTCAAGGGACTGCCCGAAAAGACATATTATATATGTGCCCGCTACAAGGGCAGCAGTTCTTCCGTGACGGACGTATACTCCGCTGCGGTATTCAGCAAGGAACGTGCTGTACATGTCAACTGTGTAGGACTGCGCGAGAATTCCTATCGTTCGGGTGCGATCAAGGTGACCGTCACCAACTACGATATAAAGAAGAATTACATCGTCTCCCTTGACAACGGCATGACATGGACAAGGATGAAGGCACGGACGGTCATGAGCAAGGGGCTGTGCGGCGGTGAATACAATGCGATCGTCAGGGTGCTCGGCACCAAGGAGGATTCCGGCAGGATCCGCGTGAAGGTGCCTTATGCAGTGAGCAAGGGCTATGTTGACATACGCGCTCCCATGATACTGCAAAATCCCGAGCTGCCTACAGGCTGTGAGGTCACATCGCTCACGATGGCGCTGCAGTTCCTCGGCTTCAAGGTGGACAAAGTCACATTGTCAGACCGATTCCTTGAGAAAGTGCCGTATCGCACGGGCGATTACAGGGATGTATTCGTAGGCGACCCGAAGACCAAGGCGGGATATGGATGCTATGCCCCTGCCATTGAGAAATGTGCGCATAAATTCCTTGACAGCATAAACGGCAGGGAATTTGAGATACGCAATATCTCCGGATATGATTTCGACAAAGTCCGCAGCTTCATAGATATGGGATATCCCGTGATAATATGGGGCACCATAGATATGAATGAACCCGGTGCCGGCGCTGTATGGAAGGATGCTGCGACGGGCGAGATCATCAAATGGGTGGCAAACGAACATTGCATGCTCATGACGGGATATGATCTGAAGAATAAGAAAATACTGGTGAATGATCCTCTCAGGGGCAAGGTGTCCTATGACGAGAGCGTATTCAGGGACAGATACGAAAAACTTGAATCACAGGCGATAGTTATAGTGGAAGTGACAGGGTGATAATATGGATAAGGACAATATATTCGCTTCTGTAGCATCAGATGAACTCGAACTGCTCGAATTCAGCGTGGGAGATGACAACTACGGCATCAACATCGCAAAGGTCAATGAGATAATGACCAATGAGAAGGTCACTCCCGTGCCCAATACCGATCCTGCGATAGAGGGGATATTCATTCCCCGAGACAAGCTGATAACGGTCGTTGACCTTCACAAGGTGCTCGGCGCAGAGACACCGACTGTGGGCAAGACCGTATTCGTGGTATGCTCTTTCAACGATGTGTCGGTAGCATTCCATGTATCAAAGGTGCGCGGCTTTCAGCGCATACCGTACAACAGCATCAGCAAGCCTCCCGCTGTTATGGGAAAGAAAGCCATTACAGGCGTGGCCAAGATAGAAGACAGAGTTATTATCATGCTCGACTTCGAGAAGATAGTCAACGATCTGAGCGGCGGCTCTCTTTATGATACTACATCGGGACTCAGGATATCGAGAGACCTTGAGAACAAGGAGATAATCCTTGCGGATGATTCGCCGTTCCTGAGTGATCTGCTATCCGATATGGTAAGCGGTCTCGGCTTCAGGAATATACATTCCTTCCATAACGGCGAAGAAGCATGGGAGCATATCAAGAGCGTGCCGGGTGCGGATATAGGCTGCGTGGTCACGGATATAGAGATGCCCGTGACGGACGGACTTCGCCTGACCGAAAGGATAAAGAAGCTCGACAAGGATATACCCGTTATCATATTCTCGTCACTGTCGGATGAGCCCACCAGAAAGAGATGCAGCTCATCGGGAGCGGATGCCCAGTTCGGCAAGCATGAGACGATGATGCTGTCCAAAAAGCTGATAGAACTTGTAGGAAAGCGAAGATAGTCAATATCCACAAACAAGCATACAAACGAAAGCGAAATTTCTGCATATCATACAACACGCATGGATGTCTTTATCTGTGCGTGTTTTTCTGTTTTCACCAAATTTTCTGATTCTGACCCGTTGACTTTTTTCACTGATGTATAGTATAATATTAATATCGTATGTATCGTTTGATGGGGGGAGTCGAATGTATTACGGGAAGAAAAAGACCGGACTCAGATTCAGGCTCTCTTTTGTGCTGCTCTTCGTGGCGGCGAGCTTCATAGGGTGCTTTGTGATGTATATGAAGGGCGGGGACGACGATCCGCTCGCAGGTGAGCCTGTGCCGGGGATGATGGAGCATATCATAGGCGAAGAAAAGGAGACAGAGCCTGTGCCCGAGCTCCATGTGGACAACCCCGTGCCGCTTTCTGTACGCGCCGCGGATGGATATATGAACAATATCCTTTATGTCGGCGACCCGATAGTATCGGGGATATTCTCCAACGGGTTCTGCTCCTCGGGAAATGTGCTCGTGCTGAGCGAGGATGCGGATATAGAGGAGACACTGAGCATCAGGAGTTATGCAGCGGTGTATCTCATGTTCACTCCGACAAATATACATGAGGAGAAGGACAGGGATGCTTTCCTTTCGCGTGTGAGCACTGTTGTCGATAAGATACGCAGCTGCAGGCGCTATGACATATACATCGTGTCGGTGCTGCCTGTATCGGCGGATTCTGAGGGCGATGGTCTCGTGAATGCGGATATAGACAAGGTAAACAGCGCGCTGCTCGCCTACTGCAATGATGCCAGGGTGTACTATATAGACGAGAATACATATTTCAAGGGCAGCGACGGCAGGCTCAGAAGCTCCTATTCCGACGGCAAGGGCGGACTTTCGGAGCAGGCATACAATGCCTGCATAGAAATGATAAGGACACATACGGCAATAAAAGAAAGATAGAACGAACAAAGGGGAAGTAATATGAAACGGATATTAACAGCGGCAGCAGCCGTACTTCTGTGTGCTTGCTCGGTGCAGGCCGAAACTCCCGTACAGACCGCATCGCAGCCTGTACTGTCGGAAACCGTTGTGCAGACGGAAGAAACAGAGCAGCCCGCACAACCGCAGACAGAGACAAGCACCGATGCATCACAGACAGAGACAAGTACCGAGGCATCGCAGTCAGAGGTGCAGTATACCTGTGAGGACGCGGCAGACAAGATATTGTCGGATGTGGATTTCCCGACGATGATGAAGGTTGATAACGCGAAGATATCGGATTATCTCGGTGCGGATGTGCCGGAGAGCGCGGATGCGGCTATGTATATATGCGGCTCGGGCGGGTTTGCTGATGAGCTTTTCATCATAAAGACCGATGACAGCTCGGCATATTCAGACAATGCCAGGAAACGCATCAATGACCGCATGAAGGATTTTGAGGACTATGATCCGGACGAGAGCGCAAAGCTCGAAGATGCACTCGTTCTCGACACCGGCGGATACTTCATATATTTTGTGACCAATGACAATGACAGGTGCGAAGAAATAGTGAGGGATATGCTGCTCGGATGACAGCGAAGCGGGAAAATTAAATTTTTTACATAAAAAGACTTTACAAATCGCGCAAAATAGTGTAAAATAGATGAAGCTACGGTTTTAATAAGGAAAATAATGGGGAGGCTTGATCCGATGTCTGATATTAAGTACAAAAGAGTCCTTCTGAAGCTGAGCGGTGAGGCGCTTGCGGGCAGTAAACCGTCCGGTCTCGATTACACCGTGATACAGCCGATATGCCAGGCTATCGCCAAGTGCGCAAATGCAGGCGTGCAGGTG
>JAFPPJ010000350.1 GCA_017410745.1 Oscillospiraceae bacterium | reverse complement strand
TGAAAATATCCCTCAAAAGCCGTGATAATATATCGCCGCGGTTCTTATGATCATAAGAACCGCGGCGATATATTATCACGGCTTTTGAGGGATATTTTCATAATGTGCTTGTGTGCCGCTGTTTGAAAATGATCAGCAGAGCTTTTACATGCGAAATAGAAGAAGTCATATAGTATCAATGCAGTGATTTTGATAAAAACAAAAGCAGATCGTCATCAACGGTGCAGACTGTTTTATACTGCACACACTGCTTGCCCTGATACCATATTCCCGAACCATCCGGAATGTACCCGCGTTTGACGTACATCCGCTGTGCAGCGCCATAGCTGTCGCATAGTCCTACGCCTAGGCAAACAGTATCGGCATACCGAGCCGCGACCTGTTCAGCCACATCCATCAGTCTGCTCCCGATACCCATTCTCTGATATTTCTTCAGCACGTTAAAGTCTGTGATCATAGGCCATCCCTTTCCTGTAAAAGGGCCGTCGTGCACATTCAGATAAACATATACATATCCGGCAGGGCAGCGGTCATATACTGCAGTCAGGGCGATGCATTTTCCCTCGGATCGATCCTGTAGTCTTGACATATATCCGGCAATATCCGGATGCCATCCCTGGGCGGTAAATTCATCTGTGAAGATTTGAGCATCCGCACTTTCCATATCTCGGATGATAAGTTTTCTGTCATCGTAATATATCATGGCTCTGCCTTCCTTTTGCACAAAATCCTGGTTCCGATATTCGATCTATGCTTTTATCACACAATACAATTATATACGATACGATGCAATATGTCAAGAGATCATATGTCACATAAAAAAGCAGACGATACTATGGCAGATATAAATGACCGAAACAAGATTTCGTCAGATCGGATGCAGCTGAGATGTTGTAAAACGTTACATTCCAATGCATATATAATATACGCAAGGCGTTCAGGCCTTGCGTATTTTCATCTCGCTGAATATCGGATACAAATATTTTGAGATATCATCGCTTACGGGCATGGACTGTGGGTCTCTTGCATTGTGATAGGCGCTCATGATATCCTTTTTGCACAGTACTGTCTCAAATTTGTCTATGCACAGCTTACTCCGCGCATTTATGCTGTATGTGAAAGGTATCCTTTTCCCCTTTTTATCGGTTATATAGAATGTCTTGCCGGCTATCTTCTTCAAAGTCTCCCAGAAGAACTTGTCCTCCGCAGTTTTGCTCATACCTGATATATATGTAGTGTAGCGGTCGCACAGTCTCTGCCTGCTTCGGGATATCCTGACACGTTTGGCGGCGGCTGTAAGCTCCGGAAGCTTGTACACGACTTTCGTGTAGGGAAGATAGCCCTGAACCGACTTGTTTCCAAGACCTGTTGCCTTCATTATCTCGGATATGCTCTTCCCCTGAGAATAAAGCTCATTGATCTGCTGACATATCCCGGAGGAGTAGTAAACTGTATTATCCCTCACACCTGCAGTGATAAGCAGCTTTCGTGTCTTGGCTTCGCTGAATTCAAGCTGCCTGGCTGTATCACTTACATTACAGCTGCATTCATCCTTGAACACACTGACCACACCGTCAAGGAGCTCGTTCATCAGCTTTTTCACTTTTTCCTCGTGTGTCGGTTTTTTGGCTTCCATGTTTTCACCTGCTTGTCTGACAATACTGTTTATTTGTATTTCACCAGCTCTTTTATCTCTGACGCTAAAGCCTTTCTGTGAAACAGTGCTTTCCTGACAAGTCTCACTGTATACAGCGCAGGACGAAAGCATCTGTGCCTGTAGAAAAACGGGTGAAACTCCTTTAATGTCTGCTCCGGCAGGGACAGGCGCCTTAGGATATATCTTATCTTGGAACGCGCGCCTTTCTCCACCTTTGAATTGCTCAGACGTGTATTGAAATTCCCGTATGTACCGGCAAAAATATACTTGTCGAGCAGCTGCCTTTGCTCGTCTGACAGCTTATTGCCCGAAAAAAGCGTCAGTGCAAGACTGCGGTTTTCGGCCTCAAATCCTGCTATGCCAAGTTTGTCCAGCTCTTTGACGATATAGTCCATATCAAGAGCATCACCGAAGTGCCGTAGCATCACATAGGTATCGACCAGAGAGCGAAGCCCTGTTCCTGCGCCGACAAAATGCTTGTACTCATGTGCGACGGTATAGATGTAGAAGTCCTCATTGCTCAAATGATAGCCGTATTCATTGTCCGCATCCTTGACCAGTTTGCTCTTGATATCGGCATAGTATGCATATATCCGCGCATCGTGCCTCGGCTCAAACAGTCGGGCGTGCATCTCAAAATTGCACACAGGCGGCTTGCGATATACGTCCTGATGGCTCTTGCCAAAGATCACCGTCGTAAAGCCGAGCCTTTCCATGACAGACTTCACATCGGACATGCGGCTCTCATCGCAAAGGATATCATTGTCCGCCATCTGACGCATACCGGCGGCGGGGTACCAGTCCTTTATCACGGAGCCTTTCAGCGGACAATGCCATATCTGTTCCTTCTCAAGCTCAGCCATCACACGCTTGCGTTCTTCATCGAGGATGATGTTCTTCCGTATGGCACGGTACTTCTCTTCCTCGAAGGCTTTGTCGCGGATGCCCGTAGATGCGAGGGCATATGCCGCCAGCGATGTGAGAGAATGGGAGGAGGAGATCGCATACATACCGGACATATCT
This sequence comes from Oscillospiraceae bacterium, assembly GCA_017410745.1. GTDB lineage: Bacteria > Bacillota > Clostridia > Oscillospirales > Ruminococcaceae > Huintestinicola. The sequence goes on along the minus strand of JAFPPJ010000350.1, from coordinate 203 downwards.
ATCTTTTCGGCTTGTTCTTCCTCAGGAATGCGATCATTTAATATACATCCGATCAGGTATAATAAATGATATGCCGTTTGTCTGTAGTCATGCCTAATCATATTTCACCATCTTAAAACGTCAAAATAATAATTCTTGAACAAATATTTTGACTACTATGCACGTTTATGTGTTTTCTTATTTTTCAATATATTAAACATGGC
>JAFPPJ010000026.1 GCA_017410745.1 Oscillospiraceae bacterium | reverse complement strand
TTCGATATTCTTAAGTAGTTTTCTATATCTTTCTTCATGATGTTTTTCTATTTCACCAACTGCTTTAAATTTTCTAGCAATATCTTTAAATCCTTCTTCTTCAGCTACTTTAGCAAATTCGGCATACATATTGGCTCTTGCTTGAAGCAGGGATATGCCCTTGGTGCGGTAGAAGGCAGCCATTTCACATATGAGCATGGAAGCAACGACTGCATCCTTGTCTCTTACATAAGAGCCTGCGAGATAGCCGTAGGACTCCTCAAAGCCGAATATATACCTGTTCTCCTCGCCCTTGTTCTCAAGGAAGCCTATCTGCTCGCCTATGAACTTGAAGCCGGTGAGGACATTTATCATCTTTACGCCGTAATCCTCTGCGATCTTGGCAGCGATCTCGGTGGTAACGATGGTCTTGACTGCAACAGGGTTCTCGGGCATAGTGCCGGCCTTGGTGCGCTCTGCGCAGATGTATTCGAGGAGCATTGCGCCGACTTCGTTGCCCGTGAAGAGCACATATCCGTCATCGGAGGGAACTGCGATGCCTACACGGTCGCAGTCGGGGTCGGTAGCAAGGAGAAGGTCGGGCTTCTCTGTCTCGCAAAGCTTGAGACCGAGTGCGAGAGCTTCCTTTATCTCGGGGTTGGGATAAGGACATGTCTTGAACGTGCCGTCGGGATATTCCTGCTCGGGAACGACTACTACGTTCTCAACGCCTATCTTCTTGAGTATAGCCCTTACAGGCTTGTTGCCGGTACCGTTGAGGGGAGTGTACACTACCTTGAGACCGCTGGTCTTCACAAGGTCGGTGTGTATGCCCTGACGGGATACCTCATCGAGATATGCGTCTATCACGGACTGCTCGATGTAGTTTATCATGCCGGACTTCACCGCATCGGAGAAGTTGGTGGTCTTTACGCCGTCGAACATATCAACGGAGTTTATGTTCTTGGTCACTATCTCGGCTGCGTCGAGAGTGAGCTGGCAGCCGTCAGAGCCGTATACCTTGTAGCCGTTGTACTTGGCAGGGTTATGGGATGCAGTCACCATGATGCCTGCGGAGCACTTGTGTGCTCTTACTGCGTAGGAGAGCATGGGAGTGGGCATGAGCTCTGTGTAGATATATACCTTGATGCCGTTGGCAGCAAGGACTGATGCTGCTTCACGCGCGAATACATCGGACTTGATCCTGCTGTCGTAGGATATTGCGACGGAGGGCTCGGAGAATGCAGCGTTGACATAGTCTGCAAGACCCTGTGTAGCGTGCCTTACGGTATAAACGTTCATGCGGTATGTGCCTGCGCCTATAACGCCTCTGAGACCGCCTGTACCAAATTCAAGGTCACGGTAAAATCTGTCCTTTATGGCTTCTTCGTCGTCAGCAACGCTTACAAGCTCTTCATGGAGGTCGGGGTCGTCTGTTGCCTTTTCAAGCCAGATATTATACAGTTCCTTTTCGCTCACAGCATATCACCTCATCAATAAATATCATCCTTGTGCGGATATCCCCGCAGGGAAACGGCGCACACAGGACACCTATACTATGATAACATATTTTCGGTATTATTTCAAGGGGTTTTGAAAAATTTATACAAAAGCGCCATCCGTTTCGGATGGCGCTGTACGCATCGGGATCAGACCCTGAACATGAGGTCGCCGTAGGTGGGGAACGGCCACATATCCTCGGGCACGTTCATCTCGAGCTCATCGGCTACAGCCCTGAGCGACTGCATCGAGGAGAATATGGTGTCACGGTAGTATCTTGCGCTGCCGAGTATATCCTTGATGTCGCAGGCTGCTATCACGAGGGAGTCGAGCTCATTTACCGCATCGTCGAGGGAGGAGCATATCTCGCTCACTCTGCTTGCGAGCTTTATCTCAAGGGAAGCGTCGATGCCTGCTGCCTTCTTCTCGTTGACAGCCTTGGCAAGCTCGGAAGCATAGCGGATGCCCGTGGGGAGTATCTGCTTCTTTGCCATATCGAGCATAGTGAGGGCTTCGATATTGATGGTGCGGGAGTAATTCTCGAGCAGCGCATCTGTTCTTGCCTGCAGCTCTGTCCTTGAGTATACGCGGAAGGACTCAAAGAGCTTGACGTTCTTGTCGTCGGTATAGTGAGGCATCGCATCGACGGTGGATACATAGTTGGGAAGACCGCGTCTTGCAGCCTCCTCTACCCAGCTCGCATCATAGCCGTTGCCGTTGAATATGACTCTCTTGTGCTTCTTGAGTGTCTCGCACAGTACGGTGTTGAGATCCTTCTTGAAGTCGGTGGAGCCTTCGAGCCTGTCGGCAAACTCACGCAGGGAGTTGGCAACGATGGTGTTGAGTATGGTGTTGGTGCAGGAGATGGTATCGGACGAGCCGAGGCTGCGGAACTCGAACTTGTTGCCCGTGAAGGCGAAGGGAGAAGTCCTGTTGCGGTCGGTGTTGTCCTTGGGGAAGTTGGGGAGAGCCTCTACGCCGATAACGAATTCCTGGCTCTCGTTGGACTTTATCATCTCGCCTGTCTCAAGGGCATCGAGTATCTGCTGTATCTCAGAGCCCATGAATATGGATATGATGGCGGGAGGCGCTTCATTAGCGCCGAGACGGTGGTCGTTGGATGCGGATGCCACCGAGAGACGGAGCAGGTCTGCGTACTCATCCACAGCCTTGATTATGGCTATGAGGAAGGTGAGGAACTGGATATTGTCCTTGGGGCTGTCGCCGGGGTCAAGGAGGTTCTCGCCGAAGTTTGTGTTCATCGACCAGTTGTTGTGCTTGCCAGAGCCGTTCACGCCTGCAAAGGGCTTCTCATGCAGCAGACATACAAGACCGTGCTTGAGTGCGAGCTTCTTCATTATCTCCATAGTCAGCGCGTTCTGATCGGCTGCCACGTTGGAGGTGGTGAATATGGGAGCAAGCTCGTGCTGTGCGGGAGCGACCTCGTTGTGCTCGGTCTTAGCGCATATTCCAAGCTTCCACAGCTCCTCGTCAAGATCCTTC
>JAFPPJ010000349.1 GCA_017410745.1 Oscillospiraceae bacterium | reverse complement strand
TGACAAGGTATTCCTCGCAGAACCCATCGACAGCTACTATGCAACAAGACGCGAGCACGGCACTGTAGTTACTCTTGCCTGCAGCGAGCCCGAAGAAAACTGCTTCTGCAATGTTTTCGGCATCGACTCTGCTGCTCCCGAGGGAGACGCTGCATGCTGGATTGCTGACGGCGATCTCTATATTACTGCCAACAATGAGAAGGGCGAAGCTTTCATCGCATCCGTAAAGGATATGCTCGAAGATTCCTCCGATGATGCTGTAAAGGCTCAGCAGGAAAGCACCCGTGAGATCATGGGCAAGCTTCCCTTTGCAAATGTTACCACCGACTATTTCAGAAAGAATACCCTGCTCGAGATATTCAATTCCGAGAAGTGGGAAAAGCTTTCCGAGTCCTGTCTTGCCTGCGGTACATGCACATTCGTGTGCCCCACCTGTCAGTGCTACGATATAAAGGACTTCGATACAGGTCACGGTATAAAGAGATACAGAACATGGGACTCCTGCATGTATGCTGATTTCACAAAGATGGCTCACGGCAACTCGAGAAATGCTCAGATGCAGCGTTTCAGACAGAGATTCATGCACAAGCTGGTATATTTCCCCGACAATAACAACGGTGAATTCGGCTGCGTGGGATGCGGACGCTGTCTTTCCAGATGTCCTATTTCGATGAATATCATCAAGGTCATTAAAGAATTTGGGGAGGAGTGAGAGTATGCACAGCGAAACATTAATACCACATGTCGGTGTTGTAACTGACATCAGACAGGATACTCCCGATGTCAAGACCTTCAGAGTAGTAGGCACGGACGGAAATAAGCTCTTTGAGCATATCCCCGGTCAGTGCGCAATGGTATCCATGCCCGGTGTGGGCGAGGGTATGTTCTCCATAACATCCTCCCCTACCAACCGTGAATATATGGAATTCTCCATAAAGAAATGCGGCTGCCTTACCACATGGCTCCATTCCATAGAGGTAGGTCAGCAGATCACCGTAAGAGGGCCTTACGGCAACGGTTTCCCCGTTGAGACCACCTTCAAGGGCAAGGATCTCCTCTTCATCGCCGGCGGTATCGGACTTGCTCCTCTTCGCTCGGTCATAAACTACGTCAGGGACAACAGAGCGAACTACGGCTCTGTACAGATCGTATACGGCTCCCGTTCCAAGGATGACCTGGTAGACTATCAGGAGATCATAGATGAATGGATGAAGTGCCCGGATACAGAGGTCAACCTTACCATAGACCGCGAACAGGAAGGCTGGGACGGTCATGTAGGCTTTATCCCCAACTATGTCAAGGAGCTTGAGCCCGATACTTCCAAGACAGTCGTTATGTGCGGTCCTCCTATAATGATCAAATTCACGCTTGCAGGACTTAAAGAGCTTGGATTTGTTGATAATAACGTATTCACTACGATGGAGCTTCGCATGAAATGTGCGATAGGCAAATGCGGACGCTGCAATATCGGCAACAAGTATGTCTGCAAGGACGGCCCTGTATTCAGCTTCGATCAGCTGAGCGAGCTTCCTAATGAGTATTGATCAAGGAGTGGAACTTATGGAAAATATGGTAAATATCTTTCTGTATGGCAAGCAGTATTCCGTACCCGCAAGCCTTACGATAATGAAAGCAATGGAATATGCCGGATACCAGCTCATCAGAGGCTGCGGATGCCGCAACGGCTTCTGCGGTGCATGTGCTACCATCTACAGGATCAAGGGTCAGCAGGAGCTCAAGACATGTCTTGCCTGCCAGACACAGGTACAGGACAATAGGTACATCGCTACCCTGCCCTTCTTCCCGCTCATCAAGCAGGTATATGACATAAACAATATACCCACCGATCAGCAGGTAATGATGCAGCTCTATCCTGAGATCTACGCATGCGTAGGATGCAATGCCTGTACCAAGGCTTGCACACAGAAGCTCAACGTTATGCAGTATATCGCATATGCACAGAGAGGCGACTTTGCAAAGTGCGCTGAGGAATCCTTCGACTGTGTAATGTGCGGCGTATGCTCATCACGCTGCCCCGCAGGCATCTCCCATCCTCAGGTAGGCATGCTCGCAAGACGTATCAACGGTAAGTATCTTATGCCCAAGACACAGCATCTTGAGGACAGAGTAAAAGAGATACACAACGGCGACTTCAAGGAATTCCTCGATACTCTCATGGCTGAGTCCGATGAACAGCTTATGGAGCGCTACAATAACAGAGATATTGAAAAGTAAGGGAGGAATCTATCATGTACGAAGCGTACACCACCGAACAGATGAGGGAGTCGCTTAAAAAGGTAGAAGCAAACCGTGCTGCTAATGCAGCACTTGAGCCTGAGAGAATGACTGCTGAGCAGAAGGATCAGGTGCTGATGACATATCATCCTGACTACATCGAATCCGAGTTTGAGGTGCTCAAGATAGGCCCCAACAAGGGTGAGAAGGTACCTCATCAGCTTGCAGATCTCCTTCAGGCACACAGCAGGATCGATCCTGCCAAGATAGATCTCGAGCATCCCAAGTATGATGTGGATGTCCTGGTCATCGGCGGCGGCGGAGCTGGTTCTTCTGCAGCGATCGAAGCACATAACGGCGGTGCTAATGTTATGATCGTCACAAAGCTCAGAATAGGTGATGCAAACACCATGATGGCTGAGGGCGGCATACAGGCAGCCGATAAGCCCAACGACAGCCCCTGCCAGCACTATATAGATGCATACGGCGGCGGTCACTTCAAGGGCAAGCACGAGCTCGTTGCAAAGCTCGTTACAGAGGCTCCCGATGCTATCAAGTGGCTCAATGAGCTCGGCGTTGAATTTGACAAGATGCCCGACGGCACTATGGTCACTACTCACGGCGGCGGTACATCCCGCAAGAGAATGCATGCCTGCAAGGACTATTCCGGTGCAGAGATAATGAAGACTCTCCGTGATGAAGTTCTCAACCGTCAGATACCTGTTATCGACTTCACCGCTGCTGTCGAGATCATTCTCGATGACAAGGGTGCAGCAGCAGGTGCGGTACTCATGAATATGGAAACAAAGGAGCTCATGGTCGCTAAGGCTAAGACTGTTGTTATCGCAACAGGCGGCGCAGGCAGACTTCATTATCAGGGCTTCCCCACATCCAATCACTACGGCGCTACCGCAGATGGTCTGGTACTTGCTTACAGAGCAGGCGCTAAGCTCCTCTATGCAGATTCTCTCCAGTATCATCCCACAGGTGCAGCGTTCCCCGAGCAGATATTCGGCGCACTCGTTACCGAGAAGGTACGTTCGCTCGGTGCTAAGCTCGTCAATGTTGACGGCGAAGTATTCATGCATCCCCTCGAGACCCGTGATATATGCGCATCCTCTATCATAAGAGAGTGCAAGGCAAGAGGTAAGGGCATATCCACCGGCGACGGTGAAGGCATATGGCTCGATACTCCCATCATCGAGATAAAGAACGGTGAAGGCACTATCGAAAAGCGTATCCCTGCTATGCTCAGGATGTTCATGGAGTACGGTATAGATATCCGTAAGGAACCTATCCTTGTATACCCCACCCTTCACTATCAGAACGGCGGCATAGACATCACTCCCGACGGCATGAGCGGCATAGAGAATCTCTACGTTGCTGGTGAGGCTGTAGGCGGTATCCACGGCAGAAACAGACTTATGGGCAACTCCCTCCTCGACGTTATCGTATTCGGCAGAAATGCCGGCAGAAGCGTTGCGGCTAAGTTCAAGAGTGTCAATGTCGGCAAGCTCACTCTTGAGCATGTAAACAAGTTCGATGAGGAGATAAAGGCTGCAGGCATTGAGACAGACATCGTTTCGCCCAAGCTGCTTCCCGACTATGCAAGGAAGTATCCTCAGCAGCTTTAATTGTAAAATATTTATTAATTCACACATATACTCTTGTAATTTACCGAATAAAAGAGTATAATATCAATCGTGATAAAGCATATTTTACAAATATTTCTTGACGACGTTGTGTATATTATCCAACACAGACAAATATGTCAGCACAGTTTGATACAATGTGCATAACGCAAAAGAGATCGCCCCTGCTTTATGCAGGGGCTTTGTATGCAATGGGAGGTAATCAAGTTGTCATTCGGAATTTTGTCCATCACGGGCATAACCTATCTTATGTTCATGATCTTCACGATCGTGGCATTGGGTTATCTGCTCGGAAGAGTAACGATCAAGGGTGTTTCGCTCGGTACAGCCGGCGTTTTCATCATGGCACTTCTCGTGGGAGCATTTTTCTTCACCTATGATCCCGAGCAGAAGGCTATCGTTGCTACATTCACAAAGGCTGCGTTCAAATCGGATTTTCTCAAGATCGTGGAAAATCTCGGCCTGATACTCTTTGTAACATCAGTTGGCTTCATCGCAGGCCCCAACTTCTTCTCAAGTCTGAAGAAGAACTTCAAATCATATGCACTTCTGTCGTTTATAATAATCATACTCGGCGGACTTACCACACTCACATGTATCACCGTATTCGGCTGTGACACAGTAATGGCAGTCGGCATACTCTCCGGCGCACTCACATCTACTCCTGCATTCTCTGCAGCAAAGGATACAGTAGCATCGGTATACGGCGAGAAATCTGCCATAATCTCGGAATACATGGCTACACACCCCGATCTCAGTGCTGCTGATGTATCCGCTCAGGCTGTTTCTGCATTTGAGAACCAGGCTACTGTCGGTCACGGTATCGCATATATCTTCGGTGTTGTAGGCGTTGTTCTCTTCGTACAGATCATGCCCAAGATACTCAAGGTCAATGTTGAAGAGGAAAAGAAGAAGATCTCCTCTGTTGACACAGGTGCAGACAAGCTCAAGGACAAGAAGCTCTTCAATGCAGATAACTTCGGTCTTGCAGCTTTCGGTATCGCTGTAATGTGCGGTATGCTCCTCGGCGGTATAAAGATCCCCATGGGCTCTTCCAAGTTCTCTCTCGGCACTACGGGCGGATGTCTTCTCGCTTCCCTCGTTATCGCTCACTTCGGCCATTTCGGCCCTCTCAATATGCGCCCCGACAAGAAGGTACTTGAAGTATTCCGTGAATTCGGTCTCATGGCATTCCTTATCGGCGCAGGTCTCCCCGGCGGTGCTAACTTCGTAAGATATTTCGAGCCTGTATACTTCCTCTATGGTGCTCTCATGACCATCGTTCCCATGATCGTTGGCTTCATCGTAGCAAGCAAGGTAATGAAGCTTCCGCTTTTCAACAATCTCGGCGGCATCACAGGCGGTATGACATCTACACCTGCTCTGGGCACACTTATCAATGTAGCTAAGACAGACGACGTTGCAAATGCATATGCTGCTGCATATCCTATAGCTCTGATCGTTGTTGTACTTGTATCACAGTTCCTGATAATGTTCTTCCCCGATCCCCTTGCGGTAGCAGGTATCATGTAAAAAATCAGCCGGAAGAGAGATCTTCCGGCTTGTTCTATAAAAGCAGCCTCCTTCGATCGGAGGCTGTTTATTATTGGTAATACTTTTCAAGCAGTGCTTTCAGCGGAATACCGTCTATAGTCATGCCCGATATCTGCGAAGAGCGTATCGCTATATTTCCGAGCTTGCAGTTGACAAACTTGGCATCTGTGAGATCACAGCCCGCAAATTTGCATTCCTTCATATCGGTGCCGTCAAACAGACCGTTCTCTATGCTGCCGTTGAGCACGCACAGCCCCGACATATCCACGTCGGTGATATCAGAATTTGTCATGGACGAATTCGATATTGACGTACTGTCGAGCATTACGTTATCGAGCTGTGCGGAAACAAGAGTAGTCTCCGAGACTGTTATGTCCGAAGCATCGCATCCGCTCACCGTCGCAGCCTGAAGCTTTGTATCCCTGACTGCCGAATTAGAAAAATCACAACCGGTGCAGTCGTCTATGTTTAAATTCTGTAGTATCATATAATACCTCAAAAAATGCGGCTTACTGTGCGTAAGCCGCATTTATTATCAAGCGGTTTACTTGTTAGCTATTACTGCTACACCGGGAAGCTCCTTGCCCTCGAGATATTCGAGAGAAGCACCGCCGCCGGTGGAGATGTGGGACATCTTGTCAGCAAAGCCGAGCTGGATCGCAGCTGTAGCGGAATCGCCGCCGCCGATGATAGTGGTAGCATCGGTATCAGCAAGAGCCTTGCATACTGCAACAGTACCTTCCTTGAGGGTGGGGTTCTCAAATACGCCCATAGGTCCGTTCCATACAACGGTCTTAGCTGTCTTAGCTGCCTCAGCAAAGAGAGCCTGTGTCTTAGGACCGATATCAAGACCCATCTTGTCGTCGGGTATCTTGTCGGAATCAACGATCTCTATAGAGATAGGAGCGTCGATAGGATCAGGGAAGGATGCTGCAACAGCTGTATCAACGGGAAGAAGGATCTTCTTGCCGAGCTTCTCAGCCTTAGCGAGCATTTCCTTGCAGTAGTCGATCTTTTCGTCATCAACGAGAGACTGACCGATAGAACCGCCCTGTGCCTTGATGAAGGTATATGCCATACCGCCGCCGATGATGAGAGTATCGCACTTCTCGAGGAGGTTGGATATAACGTTGAGCTTATCAGCTACCTTAGCACCGCCGAGGATAGCAACGAAGGGACGAACAGGTACTTCAACGGCATTGCCGAGGTACTTGATCTCCTTCTGCATGAGATAGCCTACTGCTGTCTCCTTAACGAACTTTGTAACGCCTGCTGTGGAAGCGTGTGCTCTGTGAGCAGAACCGAAAGCGTCCATAACGAAAACTTCGCCGTCAACGAGGTCTGCAAGCTCCTTAGCGAAAGCCTCACCGTTCTTGGTCTCCTCATCGCCACGGAAACGAGTGTTTTCTAAAACAACTATCTCGCCGTCAGCCATAGCTGCAACTGCCTTCTTTGCGTTGTCGCCTACTACTGTATCGTCAGCTGCGAATGTTACCTTTGTCTTAACGAGCTCTGCGAGCCTGTCAGCTGCGGGCTTAAGGGAGAACTTAGCCTCGGGGCCGTTCTTCGGCTTGCCTAAGTGTGAGCAAAGAACAACCTTTGCGCCGTTTTCTGTGAGCTTATTGATAGTGGGGAGTGCTGCTGTTATTCTGTTATCGTTTGTGATAACGCCGTCCTTGAGCGGAACGTTGAAGTCAACTCTGACTAAAACCTTCTTGCCCTTGACATTAAGATCCTCAACTGTTACCTTGTTTAAACCTGCCATGATATGACACCTCTCATTTAATATTTCCGATAAACGGATACGTCTTGCTGTTAAATACTTAACAACTCCAAATACTATTATATAATATTTCAGCCGAAAAATCAAGAGTATTTTTTCACTTTTACCAAATTTTCAAAATTCACGCTTTTTTATAGCATTTGGCATAGAAGATAACAGCTATGGCGGGCAGAAGTGCGGGCAGCATCTTTTCAGCGCCCATAGGCATAACAGCACCAATAGCCATATAAAACGGCACAAGCACAAGATATATAACATATGTAAGCCCGAGCACAAAGCAGACGATGAACAGCGCCCTTTGCAGCCTGCTCTTATCAAGGAACATAAGAGCCGTAAGCAAAAAAACGGTCACTAAATCTGCGGCAAGCCCTACGGTCAGCAGCGTGACCGAACTGCTGCCGAGAGCAAACGTAAGCGGTGTGGATTTGAAAAGTATCTCCTCGGCGGTATGCCGCTCACGGGACGGCGTGCCTTTATACATATAAAAGGCATTGAATACAGCCGCGGCCTTTATTATAACAAACAGCACCCACAACAAAAGAGCTGTGCGAAGGCGGTCTTTTCTTATCTCCATAACATCACCTCTGCGATAATTATACACCCGCCGCCAAGTGAAATCAAGAAAAAAAGCATTACAAATCATTACAGATGAATAATCTGCCAATTGCCGCCCATACTAAAGACATAATCTTTTAAGGAGGCGGTTAGATATGACCGATAAAGAGCTTCTCTATATCGAAGATGTGCTCGGGCACGAAAAATTCATCTGGCAGATGTGCCATGATGCACAGCAGAGGGTGCAGGACGAAAGGCTTAAGAGCACCATTCACGACTGCGAACGCAGGCACGCAGAGCTTTTCTCACGCTTTTACGGGCTTTTAAGCGAATAAGGGGGTATTACCATGAACGAACAGCAGAATAACGACAAGACGATAG
>JAFPPJ010000348.1 GCA_017410745.1 Oscillospiraceae bacterium | reverse complement strand
GTGTGGTCGAAGCGGTCGTAGACATAGACCGATGCATGGTCGGGTATAGTGAGGGTGATGGACTTGTTGGCCATCTCACCTATATTATACCACTTTGCGCGTCCGGTTTCAAGTGCTATTTCTCGGATATCGGATGAGAATGCGGGAATATCCGATTCCCTTATGCCTGTAAAGTCGTGAGCGGAGGTGCGCACATATTCACAGCCGTCCTCGGTGAAGAACTCATAGTCCTTCACATCGCGGCCTGCAGTGCCGGAGATACGGACGAAGCCCTTGCCGTGGTCGGGATCTTCGATCTTTACTATACTGTTGTGTATCAGTGCATATCCGTCCTCATCGGGTACGGTGATGAGCATTGACGGGGAAGCGGCACGGAAGGAATAGTACATCATATTGGAATATGAGGCAGATGTGAAATAGTATCTATGGCCGTCCCTTGCGTCCCATGCGGTCTGCACATCATCGCTCACGCTGTACTTCCCTGCGCGCTGCAAAAAGTACGAATCCTGCTTGTCGCGGCCGAAGCCGTCGAAATCGGTATTGGAGGAGTCACAGATATATGTTTCGCCGTCCCTCTCCACAAATTCAAGGATATGCTGATCAGCATCCTGCGAGAATGTGGATGTGCCGGGCTCGCCGTTCATCAGCACGAAATCTCCGTCCGTGGTGTACATATAGCGCTTTGTCACGGGGACAACGGATGTGAGCTCGGTTATCTCCATGAATTTGCCGTCGGGGAAGGATACGGAGTACAGGCCGCTCTCCCTTGCATAGATATCCGCCTTTGCAAGATATTCATCCGGCACTGTGTCAACGGTCTGTCTTGCCTCGGGATGAATGAGATCGGATGTGATGCCCTGCTCTTCAAGTGCTGCGAGCATGAGCGACTCGGACATTGCTATGGCAACATTGCTGTCACCGCCGCTCAGGAGAACAGATACGCTTATCTTTTCATCGGGAGCCACCATGAGCCCTGCTAACTGATGATTGAGCGAACCGCCCTTGAATTCGAGCTGCACATCCTTGTTCATATCGTATTTCTTATTGCAATCTACTTTGTCCCAGCCAAGACCGAAGCCATCCTCGTACTTGTCGCGCGCGGTGTTCTTCTCCATCTCGTCCTTTGAAGCCTGTGAGAGCAGCACATCATTGCCCGTGAACATGGCGCTGCCGAAGCGTGCCAGCTCCGGAGCAGTGGACATTATGCCGCCCGAGCCGAAGGCGGTGCAGTAGTCCGTGGCATATCTCACATCGCCGTCCACGAGCACCTTTGCGACCTTCTCATTGCCGCACATTTTGAGGGATGTGCCTGTATTTTCAAGGGCAAGGGGCTTTGCGATGTGCTCATCCACATAATCCGTGAAGCTCTGTCCGCTGACGCGCTCCACCACTATCTCAAGCAAGGTGAAGCCGTCATTGCAGTAGGAGGACATGGTGCCCGGATCGGCTTTGAGCCTGGTGCGGGAGAGCTTTTCAAGGAATGTGTCATGATACTCTGTTGTTGCCTCATCATAGACTATCATATCGCCGAACACATTGCCCTCAAGTCCCGATGAATGGTTCATGAGCATACGCACGGTGATGTCCTTGTATCGCTCATCCTGCATGGTAAATTCGGGGACATAGTCGGTGACGGGGGCATCTATGTCGAGCAGCCCCTGTTCTGAAAGCTGCAGGGCGCAAACGGTGCAGAACACCTTGCTCACGGAGCCTACCGCAGAAACGGTCTCTGCGGTCTCGCTGACAGTCTGCAGCGAGGGGGCTGCGGGCTTTGCCGCATCTGCATCCTCTGCCCCGCAGGGAACGGCTGTCATCATAACTATCGCTGCAACGGCAGCAAGTATCTTTTTATCCATATTTACCTCTCATTCGGTCATAAGTTCCGTTACGGAGATGGTCTTTATCTTGTGAGCTCCGAGATATCCGCATACAAAGCAGAAGGCGATCATGAGCACATCCGCTGTGATGAGGAGCGGGAAATTCATTACTGCTGTGCCGAATACCACGGCCATTACTGTCTGGTATATGATGATCCCGCCGACAGTGCCGAGTATGACTGCTATCACCACAGCAGGCAGTATCCTGAGGGCGAGCTGCAGCATAAGGTCATTTGAGGTGTAGCCCACGGACATCATTATGCTCAGATCCCTGCGCTGCCTTCTGATGGTCTGCTCCATAAGGTTCACTATTATGACTGCCGCTACGATGGCAGCCACAGCGAGGAATGCCCATGCTGACATGCTTATAGCGGAGAACATGCCGCCTATCTGTGTCTGCATTACCTCCTGCAGGTCGCTGCAGTCCTTTATCATAAATCCGCCGCTGCTGCCCGCTATCACGGTGTCGCCTATCTGAACTGCGTATTCCGCATGGGTGACATCGTAGTTTGCAAGTATCTCTGCTATTTTCTGCTCGGCTACGGCGCGTATCCTTTCCTCGGAGTTATTGCCCGAGGCATCTGCCTTTCTTGTGTCGGAGATGGTCTTGCCGTAGGTGTCAAGTATGACGGACTTTATCTCCTGCTTATCCGCACCCTCTTCAATGAACACATCTATCGCATGGGGAGTGAAAGTGGGGTCTATCCTGCGGAAGCCCTCATGGGTGATATAGATGTTGCGGCCGTTGTTTGTTATGGAGGGGACGAAGCCTGTTACGATATAATTCTTTTTCACCCTGTTTCGTTCAACGGTAAGAGTGTCGCCCTGTTTAAGGCCGTGCTTCGAGGCAAACATCCTCGATACCGCCACTTCATTGTCATGCACCGGGAGAGTGCCCTCGGAAGCCGTCAGTTTTTCGAGAACGCCGAAATCGGCATAGGATACGGGGGTCATGAGTGCGGAACGGTCATAGCAATATAGCTGTGCTGCGTGTGAGATATCCAATGAAAACGAGCCTACGAGCACTTTTTGTACGCCGGGTATGTGCCTGATATTTTCCGCAAG
>JAFPPJ010000025.1 GCA_017410745.1 Oscillospiraceae bacterium | reverse complement strand
TATCCACGCTCCCCATATATCCGCGATGGAGCATCCGCCGATATATGTGCTGAAGATCGTGAGCACGCCGAGATATGCGCATACTATTACATCCGTGATGCCGCCGAAGGGCACCTCTCGCTTATCCATGCGGTCGAGCAAAGCGAGCACGCAGAAGTACACGCCGAGGCACACCGCCACTGCAAGGGTATAGTCACAGTTGAAACCTGCGATCATCGGCAGGCACCACGCCGCAGTAAACGGCGTGATATACCTCTTGTCCGCAAGGGCTGCGAGCGATGCGGCAAGATATACGATGATGCTCACATATCTTATCTCACCGGGCAGCACAAAGTTTATGAGCAGCACCGAAACGGGCAGAGCCCAGCGGAACACTGCGGATACGACCTTTGTCTCCCGCATCGAGCATATGAGGAATACTGCAGCACACAGCGCCCACACGATATACTGTGCATACGGTGCGCCGCTCTTATGTGCTGCAGCGAATACGCACACCGAGCACACTGCGAGGATGAAGTCTGCGGATACGCAGTGCAGCCGCTTTACACGGGATATCACTGCGGCATATATCGTCACCGCAGCAGCCACTGCGATGAAGCCTGCATCCGGGGGAAGTATGCGGGAAAGCTCCACGGCGGTGAATATGAATGCGGGACACAGCGCATGGAGCGCTGCCTTGTCCTGCCTGTATATGACGGATATCAGCAGCTCCGCCGTAACTATCGCCGCAGATATCGCTATCGACGGGTCGAAGTCCGCCCTTGACAGGCTGACGGCTACGCCTGTGATGATCACGGGTACACAGGCGGCTATCCTGATGAAATTGACTATCCTGCGGACATTCTCGGGAACAGAGCCTATCAGCGTGAGCACGGTATATACCGTGATGAGCAGTACGCCGAGCAGCAGTATATTGTCCACTCCCTGCGGACGCATCGACATGAACGTGCTCAGAGCCAGATATCCGCAGAACACGGATATATTTGCGGTGGTATGCCTTCCCCTTAGTGTGCCTATGAGGAAGGATGCGGAGAATATGAGCGCGGGGAGGATATACTCCGCAGAGGATGTGATGAACAGCGCACTGAGCGCCGATACATATATATTCTCCGTGACGAAGAAGGAGAACTCCTCTGTTAATGGCATGAGCCGCTCCGACTCCGATGCCCTGACCCTGTTCTCAGCGAGCATGAGCAGAAGTGCCGCCGCAGACAGTATCACAGTTCCCACTGCATTGGATATATGCAGACACATAGCGGCCGCTGCGAGCGTTGCGGCTACATAGCCCGCTCTTGCCACCGGTCTGCTGCGGTAATGCACCGCTCCCGCAAGAGAGCACACGCACACGCACAGAGCCATGACCGACAGCACGAGCATAGGCGACTGGCCGAATGTGAAGCCGTCTATCAGGTGCATCACGGCTGCTGCGAATACTGCCGCCGTCAGCGATGCGCTCCCGAGGACGTAGAACACCTTGCCCGCACGGGAAAGGTCGAATTTCTTTTCCGTCACGATATGAAGTATGAAGAATACCACGGAGAATGACAGCAATACTGCTATGCGCCCTGCTGCGCCAAGCGTGCTCCATGCCGCTGCTGCGAACACGAAGCCTGCGAGCACTACGAACAGCGTACCAAGGCCGAGCACCATATTGATGGGCGAGACCTTCTTCTCGGGCTTGACATATGCCGCAGGTGACGGGCGGTACATCCCGTCTGTCGTATAGGTCGGCACTGTTCTTGGCTGCGCCGGCGGAGGAGTCGGCACAGGCGCAGGCTGTACGGGCGTAGGCTGTACAGGTTGTACGGGCTGCTCGGGTGTTATAGCCGCGGGCTGAACGGGAGGCGGTACTGGCGATGATACCGGCGGCACAGGTTGTATCGGTACGGGCGGCGGAGCATACTGCGTATACTGCGGCGGTGCCTGATATACGGGCGGAGACACACGTCTATCGTCGGCGGATCTGCCGTACATATTCCGGTCGGACGCGCTTTCGCGCGCATAGGGCACATTGTCCCTCTGCGCAAGCTCTCTCCTCAGACGCTCTATCTCCTCATCACGCTCCGCTACCTGCCTGGAACGCTTA
>JAFPPJ010000347.1 GCA_017410745.1 Oscillospiraceae bacterium | reverse complement strand
GACAGATGTTTTCCGCTTACCCTTGCATCGGTACCGTTTCTTGTCTCGTGATTCAAGCAACCGCTCATCAGTCTCTTCGAGATATGTTTTCACTATCTCCTGCCCGCATTTCATCAATTCGTCAAATAATCCCGAGACCATCTCCGAAAAATTTTCTACCTTGCTATTGTCAAATTCGATTTTGTATGCTATACTCATTTTAGGTCACCTGCTTTTATGTATTTCGCAATTCCATTTTAGCACATCGTGACCTTGAGAGCAAGCCCGGCTTGCTCTCTTTTTTTCGTTTTTTGTTGCCTACTAATATTTTACACTAAGATGCCCGCCGACAGCCAATTCGTTGGTGTTTGCGTACCGTACCTTTCGTTTGCGACCCGGTCACTGTTATGCCTGCCGGAGCAAAAAATCCTCCGTACTATCCAATGTTCCGAGGATAGTACGGAGGGAACGTGTTATTATCTATCGGGTAACAGTCGGCTTTGCCGACTTACAGTGTGGATATCGCAGTCATGTACTTCTGCTGAGTGGTCTGCTCCTTGACAACAGCCCTTACATAGAACTTGTAGGGAGCGTTGCGCTTGAGACCGGTGATCGTGTACTCGGTATCGGTGGTAGTGCCTACGAAATGCTCGGTACCGTTGTATACATAGTAGATCCTGTACTTGGATGCGCCTGCAATGGCATTGTAGCGGATCTTCACAGCGCCTCTGCCTCTTACATAGCTTGTGATCTTGGGCGAGATGAGGGGCTTGCAGTGTGTAACGTATACCTTGTCCTCAACGTCGTTGACGTCAAAGGAGATGAGCTTGTTCTTGATGTAGGGTATTACATAGAAGGAGTAATCCTTGCCGGATGCAAGACCTGTGAAGGTAGCGGTGGTGGTGGTCTGTGTCCAGTATCTGATGACCTGATTGCCCAGACGGCATACTACCTGGTACTTGTTGGCTGCTGCGAGCTTGTTCCAGGAGAGTGATACGCGGTTCACGCCTGCGACTGCCTTTACCTTTATGCCGTAGTTCTTGGGAACGAGACCTGCACAGTAGTAGTCGCCGCTGGTGTCCTTGCCGTTTACAAGAGCCTTTACCTTGAACTTGTAGGTCTGGCCGTTGGTGAGGTTGCCGAGCTTGAGGCTGGTGCTCTTGGTAGTGCCTGCGAGGATAACGGTGCCGCCGTGACTCATATATACGTTATACTGTGTAGCGCCGCTGACAGCAGGCCACTTGAGAACTACCTTCCTGTTGCCTATGTTGGTGTAGTTTATCTTGGGGGATGGCTTGGTAGCGGGTGTGGGAGTGGGAGTAGGCGTAGGAGTAGGAGTGGAGCCGCCGTTGATACCCATGGGACAGGTGGTAGCAGGACACCTGCCGGCGGATGAGAGCACATAATAGTAGCCCTGATAGCTGGGAAGACCCGACTTTCCGATGAAGTACAGCACATTTGCATTATAGGGGATGTGTACATGTGTGAGGGATGTGCCGTAGAATGCGTTGACGCCGAAGGTGATGGCGGGTTTCATGAGAGTGATGGCTCTCAGAGAGGTGCATCCGCGGAAGCAGTAGTCGGGGATGTTGGCGCCCGTGCCTATATGAGCGGTGTAGAGTGAGATACAGTTGTTGAAGCAGTACTCACCGATGGATGTTACGGAGTTGGGTATGGATACCTTCTTGAGGGATGTGCAGCTCTGGAATGCATATGCGCCGATCTTCCTTACCGTGCCGGGTATGGATACGGTCTCAAGGTTTGAGAAATTGAGGAATGCATATGCGCTTATGGATGTGATGCCCGACTGTATCACCACATTCCTGATGCTGCTCGCATAGCCTGCCCAGGGAACGGAGTAGCTGTCATAGAATGCGTACATATCGCCGGAACCGGAGATGGTGAGCGTATTGCCCGATATGCTCCAGTATGCGTTGGTGCCGCAGTAGCCGTTGTAGGTGCCGTTTACGACGGTATAGCTCTTGGGCTGGGCACTTGCGGTGACGGTCTCGGCATATGCGCTCGCACCTGCGGTTATCGTCATCAGCAGCGCTGCTGCCAGAGCGATGGGTTTTCTGAATTTCATTTGATCTCCTCCTTTTATAGTCACTGTCTGACACGCGGACTATTTGCTGTCATTATCCGTATTGTCGGACTGCTCAGGGGCCGGGCCCTGTGCGGTGTTCTGTGCCGCGGTATTGTAGTTCGGCGCAGGGGTGTACTTTGCGGCCTTCTTCTTTTTGTGGTGTCTGAGCACGAAGAAGAGTATTATGCCGCCTATCACGAGATACGGGAATACGGCGATTATGAAGAACAGCAGACCTTCGAGCACTTCAAGGAATGCCTTGCCGCTGTCGGATACCTGTGTCCACAGCCTCTCAAGGAATGTAGGCTCGGGCTCGGGTTCGGTGACTATCTCGGTGTATTCGTGTACCTCTGTCACGGTGACATTCACCGTGGAATATCTTACGTCGGTGTCCATCGACGCAAGGCTTGAACGCAGGGAATTGAGCTGGGACTGTACCTGTGTGATCCTGTCCTCGACCGTGATCATATCCTCGATGGTAACGGCGGACTCCATCATATCAAGAAGCCTTGCCTCTTCCTTTTCGAGAGCCTTTACCTGCGCATCGGTGTCTGCATACCTGCGGCTGATGTTCTCGGCATTGGTGGACTCGTACATCTTCTGTCCGTAGTCGGGCAGCTTTGCGATGAAGCCGTTGAAATTCTCGGAGGGTATGCGGGCCCTTACGGTGTATTTCCTGTCGGTGATATAGCTCTTGTCATAGTACCAGCGGTT
>JAFPPJ010000346.1 GCA_017410745.1 Oscillospiraceae bacterium | reverse complement strand
GCTTGAAGCCATGACAGCGGTATGCTCCGTTGGTCTGGATATGATAGTGATCCCCGGTGACACTCCTGCGGAGGTCATATCCGGCATAATCGCGGATGAAGCTGCGATAGGCATGGTCAACTCGAAGACGACCGCCGTCAGGGTCATCCCTGCGATAGGTCACAATGTAGGCGACGAGCTTGACTGGGGCGGACTTTTCGGAAAGGGTCCCGTTATGCCCGTGAATACATATTCGCCGAGCAAGTTCATATCCCGCGGAGGACAGATACCTGCACCTCTGCACAGTCTTAAGAATTAGGTGATGATATGGGACAGCTCAGAAATGTTATCGATGCAGACAAGAAGGCATCACAGATCATTGATGAGGCACGAGAAAAGAGCATAAAGATAGTTGCTGCTGCAAAGGCACAGAAGGAGCAGATGATAGCAGATGCCGTGCAGAAGGCTGAGGAAGAGCTGATACAGCAGGCGCAGAGCGCACAGTCGGCTGCAGAGGAAAAGCTCCGTGAGCTTGAGAGCAGGAAGGACAACTGCACCGAGATGCTCAGGGAGAAATTCTCCGACCACAGGGAAGAATGGGAAGAGGAGATATTTGACAGAGTGAGATCGGTCATAGGCTGATCTTGCCGAAAGGGTGTGTTCCTTATAAAGGCACATGATTTTTACAGCGGCAACGGCACTGCTACGGTCGCAAAGATGCACGCGATAATGGGGAAGCGGATGAGTCAGGACGACTTCTTTCAGCTGATGAGCTGCACGGATGTTGCGGATGCGGCTGACTTCCTGAAACGGCGCACATATTACTCGCGTGTGCTTGAAAACGTAGATACCGACAAGCTGCACAGGGGAAGTCTGGAGAATATCATCAGGCGAAGCTTCTATGAGGACTATTACCGCCTTATAGATTTTGAGAAGCTCGGTGACGATGAGATATACAACTATATCGTCATCAAGACCGAGATAGATGAGATACTCATATGCATCACGCATATAAATGCGGGAACAGACGATCAGATAACGACTATCCCCATATATATGAACAGGTATACGTCATTTGACCTGATGGATCTTGCGAAGGTCAGGAGCTTTGACGATCTGATGAAGCTGCTTGCAAAGACACCGTACGGCTCTATGCTTGAAAAGCACAGGCCTGCTGCGGGTCAGCTCATAGACTATCCCGGGTGTGAGCTTGAACTGCGTACATATGCATACAAGCGGCTGCTTGAGTCAAAGGCTGCCGTGAACAACAAGGAGATACAGGACTACATCTGTGCGCAGATAGATATGATAAACATAATCAATGCGTACAGGCTAAAAAAGCATTATGATGTCCCGCCTGCCCGGATAAAGGCACAGATGATACCGATATACAGGAGGGTGCCCGAAAGGACGTTCGATGAGCTTTATGCCGCATCGGACGCGGACGAATACCTGAAACTGCTGAGAAAGACATATTACGGGAGGACGCTGACCGACGAGGAGCTGTATCAGTCTGCCGAAAGAGCGATGCAGAGGCAGAGATACCGCGTTACCAAGAGGGCATTCGCACTTGCGGCTTCACCGCCGACAGCATTCCTGTGTTATATACACCTGGCAGAAAATGAGGTGAAGAACGTCATCAGAGTGATAGAAGGGATACGCTATGATCTCCCTGTGGATGAGATACAGTCCCTTCTGATCATATGATCCTTTTGTAATGGGGAAAGGAGGATGAAGGTTGTCATCCGTTGAAAAGATGCTCAAAGCCGAGATTAGCGGCGATGCGGCAATGATAGATATGGCGCTCGGTCTTGCCAGCGACAGCGGCTGTTTCCATATAGAGAATACGCCGCTCAAGCGCGGGATGCAGAACAAGAACGCCAAATGGGACAATCCCTATATGGGACAGATGAAGATGCTCAGCGAGATATCTGCACTAAGCGGCGTGAAATACGATAGTGTACATTCCGAGGATGAAACGGCTGTGATGACACAGCTGTGGATGCGTCTGAATGATGTCTCGAATGAGATGGAGCAGGTGCGCGACAGGGTATCGGAGATATCGTCGCAGATACAGGAGACGGAAGGGGAGCTTGCGATACATACGGCGACCCTTGAACAGCTCAGCCACCTGACGGGAAATGAAGAACAGTCATTTGACGTGGATTTCAGCGAGATATTCTCATGTCAGAACATGAAGGTGCGGTACGGAAGATTTCCCTCGGACAGCTACGAGAGACTGCCGTATTACGAGGACAGGGATGTATGCTTCCTCAAATTCGGCGAGGACGAAGGATACAAGTACTGCTTCGTGTTCGCTCCGGTGGATGAATCCGAGGAACTCGATGAGATACTGACGAGCCTGTATTTTGAAAGGATACATATACCGGACTTCATACACGGCAATGTGAGTGAAGCGAGGACGGAGCTGCAGCAGGACATAGAGAAGGACAAAGCGAATATAGAGAAGTCCCGTAAGGCGATGGAAGAATATATCGGCGAAAAGAAGGAATTCCTGTCGGGATGCTTCACACGTCTGAAGACTATGTATGACCTGTATGAGCTCCGCGAGAATGTGCTTGTCACGAGCGGCAGGTTCTATATGACGGGATATGTCCCGGAGGGAAGCAAAAAGGGCTTTGAAGATCCGTTCGTGGATGCGGGCTTTGATGTGGAGCTCAGGGAGCTGAACAAGAAAGAGGAGTCGGATGCTCCTGTAAAGCTGAAGACCTCACGGTTTGCACAGCCGTTCTCGATGTTCGTGGAGCTTTACGGACTGCCGGGATATACCGATACAGACCCGACGAACCTGCTTGCGATCACATATACGCTGCTGTTCGGCATAATGTTCGGCGATCTCGGACAGGGCTTCGTGCTGATGCTTGTGGGCTTCTTCCTTGCACGAAAGTCTGGCTCGACCCTCGGACGCATAATGAAGCGACTGGGCGTGTCCTCGATGATATTCGGTACACTATACGGAAGCGTGTTCGGACTTGAAGAACTGCTCGATCCTGTATACGAATCGCTTGGGATCACGTTCCTGCCGTTCAAGACGATAGCTAATATCAATACGGTACTTTATTCTGCGATCGGTATCGGTGTGGCGCTGATAGTCATAGCGATAATCGTGAATATGATACAGGGCTTCCGAACGCACGACTTCGCGCGGGCACTGTTTACCAACAACGGACTGGCGGGACTTGTGTTCTATGTGTCGCTGCTGCTGATGCTCATAGGCGGCACGGTAGGCATAAAGGCAGGCGGCCCTGTATATGTACTGTGTCTGATAATCCTTCCGCTGGTGATCATGTTCATACATGAGCCGCTGGGCGAACTCATAAGCGGCGGCGGATTCAAGATACACGGCACGGTGGGCGATTTCATAGCCACAAACTTCTTTGAATGCTTTGAATACCTGCTGGGATATGCCACAAATACTCTTTCGTTCGTGCGTGTGGGCGGCTTCGTCCTTTCACATGCAGGCATGATGAGCGTGGTGCTCGCACTGTCTGAAATGGCAGGCAAGGGCGGCAGCATCATAGTAATGATACTCGGCAATATATTCGTCATGGGTCTTGAAGGACTTCTCTCGGGTATACAGGTGCTGAGACTGGAATTCTACGAGATGTTCTCAAGATACTATACGGGCGGAGGCAAACCTTTCAAGCCTGTATCGATAAACTTTGATGAAATGATAGAATAATGGAGGTAACTACAATGTATATCTTTCTTCTTCCCCTGGCAATCGTGATACTGCTCTCACTTCCCGTGATTGCAAGGATCAAGAACTTCAAGGACGGCAAAAAGTGCCGCAATGCTATAATACTCAATCTCTGCTCATTCTTCGGCGTTATGCTGCTTGCAGTGCTGCTCCCCATAGGCGATCTCGTATCGGCTGAGGCTGTGGCAGAAACAGCAGGCACACTCAGCTATGCAGGCATGGGCTATCTTGCAGCTGCTATCGCAGTAGGCCTCGGCTCCATCGGATGCGGCATCGCAGTCGGCAATGCTGCTCCTGCGGCTATCGGCGCTGTTGCAGAAGAGCCCGGCTGCTTCGGTAAGGCTATGATCTTCGTCGCACTCGGCGAAGGTGTTGCTCTGTACGGCTTCCTTATCGCGTTCCTTATAATACAGGCGCTCAAATGAGATTCTATCTAATAAGTGATAATATAGACACGCTTACGGGTATGAGGCTCGCAGGCATCGAAGGCGTATGTGTCCATGAAAAGGAAGAGACACTTGCAGCGCTCGATGCGGCGATGAATATGGAGGATGTGGCAGTAGTTCTCATGACAGGCAAGCTCATCGCTCTTGTGGAGGATACTGTGAACACATACAAGCAGACCCGTACAGCGCCGCTTATATCCGAGATACCCGACCGCCATGCAAGTTCGGATGTTACAGCATCCATATCAAGGTATGTGCGCGAGGCTATCGGAATAGAGCTGTAGGTGAATCAGTATGAATGAAAATGAAAAGTTTGAAAGCTTTATCGCTTCCATCTTGGAGCGTTCGCAGTCAAAGGCAGATCAGCTGGTGAAGGATGCGGAGCAGGAGAGCAGGGATATATTCGAAGAGGCCCGTCAGGCGGCATCACAGGCTGCAGATCGTCATATAAGGGATTCAAGGAAAATGGATGCCGGCAAGACCATGCGTGCGATGTCTGCTGCGGAGAATGAGCTCAGGCGTGCGGAGCATTCTGCAAGAGAGCAGCTCACCGATGAAATGTTCGCTAAGATAACCGACAGGCTCATAGCATATACCGCTACAAAGGAATATGAAGAAAGCCTCGCTGCTGCGATAGCTGCAGAGGATACAAGCGGCGCAGAGATAAGAGTATCTCCCCGTGATGCGGCTCTTATAGGCAGTGCGGCAATACCCGACAGCGACATCAGGATCGGCGGCTATATGATAATACGCCGCAATGAAGGTATATGCATAAACAAGACATTTGATCTTGCGCTTGAGAGCGAAAGAGAAAGCTTCTCTTCACGGGATATCAGTTAGGGGTGGAAAACTTGAACACCGTATATTCAATAAACGGACCTGTTGTAAAGGTGCGCGATACATCTGACTTTTCCATGCTTGAGATGGTATATGTCGGCAAGGATGAGCTTGTGGGAGAGGTCATAGGTGTAAATGCCCGTGAGACTACCATACAGGTGTATGAGGTCACAACAGGCATGGAGCCCGGTGAGCCTGTAAGGGGCACCGGAGCGCCTGTATCGGCAGTGCTCGGTCCCGGCATAATATCGAACATATTTGACGGGATAGAAAGGCCGCTGCGTGATATAGCTGCGGCAGACGGAGTATATATATCTGCGGGTGTGCAGACGGAAAATCTTGACGGCAAGCGCACATGGAACGTCACCCTGAAGGTGAACGTCGGCGATGAGGTCGTACCCGGTCAGATATATGCGACCTGTCCCGAGACGAGCGTGATAGAGCACAGATGCCTTATCCCGCCCTCACTGTCGGGTACGGTCACATTCGCTGCGCCGAACGGCAAGTACCATGTGAATGACCATATCCTGACCGTTACGGACAAGAACGGCAATGAGCATGAACTTACGCTGTGCCAGAAATGGCCTATCAAGCAGCCCCGTCCGTTTATCAAAAGGCTCCCGATAGAACGTCCCCTCGTTACGGGACAGCGTGTTATAGATACTATACTCCCCATTGCAAAGGGAGGAACTGCCGCAGTACCCGGAGGCTTCGGCACGGGAAAGACCATGACGCAGCATCAGCTCGCAAAGTGGTGTGATGCGGACATTATCGTATATATAGGATGCGGCGAGCGCGGAAACGAAATGACACAGGTGCTCGAAGAATTTTCGGGACTTATCGACCCGAAGACGAACCGTCCTCTTACAGACAGGACAGTGCTTATTGCAAATACCTCGAATATGCCCGTTGCGGCAAGAGAGGCATCAATATATACAGGCATAACCATAGCAGAGTATTACCGCGATATGGGATACCATATAGCTATCATGGCAGACTCCACTTCAAGATGGGCGGAGGCGCTGCGTGAGATAAGCGGACGACTTGAGGAGATGCCCGCAGAGGAAGGCTTCCCAGCGTATCTCCCGTCAAGGCTTGCGGCATTCTACGAAAGGGCAGGTTATGTGGAGTCGCTGTGCGGCAAAGAGGGCAGCGTGACCGTTATAGGTGCGGTATCGCCCCAGGGCTCCGATTTCTCCGAGCCTGTCACACAGAATACAAAGAGATTTGTACGCTGCTTCTGGGCGCTCGACAAGTCTCTTGCGTATGCAAGACACTATCCTGCGATAAACTGGAATGACAGCTATTCGGAATATACAGAGGATCTGGGTGAGTATTACTACAGGAATGTGGACAAGGACTTCATGCCCTGCCGTCAGCGCATTGCTGCGATGCTCAGCGAAGAGAACAAGCTGATGGAGATAGTAAAGCTCATTGGCTCGGATGTTCTTCCCGATGATCAGAAGCTGGTGATAGAGACCGCCCGCGTCATAAGAGTAGGCTTCCTGCAGCAGAACGCGTATCACAAGGATGATACCTATGTACCGCTCGATAAGCAGTTCAAGATGATGAAGGCGATACTCAAGCTGTATGACGAATGTGCGGCTGCTATCGCAGATGGAGCCGCATTCTCGGATATACTGGCAACAGGTATCTTTGAGACGGTCATAAAGATGAAATACGATATACCCAATGACAAGCCTGAAATGTTCCTTGAGCTTGATGCAAAGATCGAACAGGCTGTCAGAAGCGAATAGGAGGGCACATGGCTGTACAATATCTTGGACTCAAGGAGATAAGCGGCTCTCTTATCGCACTTGACCATGTATCCGGTGTATCCTACGATGAGGTGGCACGCATACGCCTTGATGACGGCACGGTAAGAACGGGGCGTGTGGTCGAGATCGACGGAAGCAGGGCAGTGCTGCAGGTATTCGAGGGCACGAACGGACTTTCCCTCGAGAATACACGCACTACCTTCACGGGCAGACCCATGGAGCTCGCACTGTCGGAGAGCATACTCGGAAGAGTGTTCTCGGGCGCAGGCAAGCCTATAGACGGTCTCGGTGAGATATGTGCCGAGAAGTATGCGGACATAAACGGCAGACCCCTCAACCCGGTATCCCGTGCATATCCGAGAAACTATATCAATACGGGCATATCCTCGATAGATGCGCTCATGACCCTTATAAGAGGTCAGAAGCTGCCTATATTCTCGGGCTCCGGCCTTTCGCACAACAAGCTTGCGGTACAGATAGTGCGCCAGGCAAAGATAGCAGATGAGCACGGCGGCGACTTTGCGGTGGTATTTGCCGCAATGGGTGCGAAGAACGATGTAGCGGACTATTTCCGCCGCAGCTTTGAGGAGAGCGGAGTAATATCAAGGGTGGTCATGTTCCTCAATCTGTCGGATGACCCGATAATAGAGAGGATACTCACTCCCAAATGTGCGCTTACCGCTGCGGAATATCTCGCATTTGAAAAGAATATGCACATACTTGTCATACTCACCGATATGACCAGCTATGGTGAGGCGCTCAGAGAGTTCTCCTCTTCAAAGGGAGAGATACCTGCAAGAAAGGGCTACCCCGGCTATCTTTACTCCGACCTGGCATCTATGTATGAGAGAGCGGGCATAACCGAGGGCTCCGAGGGCAGCGTTACGCAGATACCCATACTCACTATGCCCAATGATGATATCACACATCCCATGCCCGACCTTACGGGGTATATCACGGAGGGTCAGATAGTGCTCGACCGTTCTCTTGAGCAGAAGGGCATATATCCGCCTGTATCCGTACTGCCGTCTCTTTCCCGTCTGATGAAGGACGGTATCGGTGAAGGCTATACAAGGGCAGACCATTCCGACTGTGCAAACCAGCTTTTTGCTGCATATGCCAAGGTACAGGATGCGCGCTCACTTGCCTCCGTCATAGGTGAAGACGAGCTTTCACCGCTCGACAAGGCATATCTGCACTTCGGCGAGCTGTTTGAGAAGTATTTCCTTAATCAGCGCTTTGACGAAGACAGGACGATAGAACAGACGCTTGATCTCGGATGGACGATACTTTCCGCACTTCCAAGATCTGCGCTTGACAGAGTAAACGACCGCCTGCTTGATGAAAAGTACGATCCTGAGGCTGTTAAACGGCTTGAGGACAGCGGGGTGATAGACATTGGCTGATCAGGTATTCCCCACCAAGGGAAATCTACTCAGGATAAAGAAATCACTGCAGCTTGCACGCACGGGATACGAGCTCCTTGACCGCAAGAGGAATGTACTGATACGCGAGCTCATGAGCCTTGTCAATGAGGCGAAGCAGCTCCGTTCATCCATTGCGGAGACATACAAGGATGCGTATCTTGCGCTTCAGCGTGCGAATATCACTATGGGTCTCATCAGCCGTACTGCCGAGGGCGTGCCTCTTGACTACGGAGTAGAGGTATCCACACGCTCTGTTATGGGCTGTGAGATGCCGCAGATAACCACACAGCCGCTCAGCGGCGATGTGCCCTTCGGCTTCGGAAATACCGATGAGAACGTGGATATAGCATATATCGCATTCAACAAGGTAAAGCTGCAGACCGCAAGGCTTGCTGAGGTGGATACCAGCGTATTCCGCCTTGCAGGTGCGATAAAGAAGACCCAGACCAGAGCAAATGCGCTCAAGAACATAGTGATACCGCGATATGAGGTGACCTGCCGTTTCATATCGGATTCTCTTGAGGAGAAGGAACGTGAGGAATTCTCACGTCAGAAGGTCATAAAGCGCCAGAAGGAAAAGCGCTACACGGTAAGCTGACAAACAGGCAGCATAACGACACGGTTATGCTGCCTGTTCGCATAACTGTCCCCATCCTTGCGGATGGGGACAGCTTTTATTTGATGATTATCTGCAGGGGAGAGGAAGTGCCGTTTCTTGTGGCACTGTACTGATACGAAGAATGATCGTTGGTGTAGAGCGGGGATCTTCTGAGCTCTATCTTGGTCATTCTTTCGGGGGAGTTGCTGTCGTATGCATCGAGTATGAACAGCATGGGATCCTTTGTGTCTCTTGTGAGACGTACTGCGTTGAGTGCAGAGCCGTTGTAGATAACTACTGCCGGGTTACCGGTGGAAAGCTCTGAAACGAGTGCTTCAAAGGCATAGTCTCCGTCGTATCCGAAATCGTATATCTCACAGTTGGATGTGTAGGGGAGATAGCAGTACCACTGTATCATGTTGAGTACTTCTTTATCTGCGCCCGATGTGTATGAGCTGTCTATGAGCACACATTCGTATCTGTCGAAGCTCCGGACTTGGCTGAATGTGATGGTGCGGAGCAGCTTCTCAATATCCGTCTCCTCCGGTGCCTTGAACTCATAGGGGGCTGTGATGACCCTGAGGCCTGCGTTGTCGATGAAGTCTCTTGTCTCGGGAGTGTATCCGAGGAGATTTGCCTTGACATTGTTGAATTCCCATTTGTCGTTCATCAGCAGATACTTGCCGTAGCTGTCAAGTATCTCCACCTTGATGTCCTTGAGGTCTACCTTTCCGTTCTTGAGTTCAGTGATGCCGGATATATCATAGCCCGGTATCTTTTTGCCGTCATTGGTGGTATAGCCCTCAGCCTTTTCCTGAAGTGCACCTGTGTAGTAGTCGCTTATCAGTCCTGCGATGCCTACATCAGCGCCGTTGGGAGCAAAGTCGGAGCGGAAGTTGTTGTATCCGAGACCGTCGCGCTGATACTTGAAGCCGGAGTCCGCTACTATGAAGCCTGTCCTGCCGGTGTCCTTCTCAAGCTCTACACGGTTGTAGGACATGAAGTGCTCGATCTTCTCGTAGATGAATGCAAGTGCGTCTGCGTTGGTCGCCTGGAAGAACTGACCATTGGTGGAAGAAGCATAGTGGCTGAGATAGTCGGCATCTATGTTCTTGCCGAGACCTACCGTGAAGATAGTGATGTTGTACTTCTGTGCAGTATCTATGACGGTCTGGTCATAGGTGGGGTTGTCGGAGGTGGACATGCCGTCTGTAAGGAGTATGATGTAATTCTTGTCAGCAGCGTTTATCGTGCCGAATTCCTTGATAGCGTGATCCACCGCGTTCGGGATATTTGTGCCCGAGAAAGGCGGGACGACATTTCTGAGATCGCTTATCTCGTTCTTTACTTTGTCTCTGTCGTCGGAGATGGCAACTATATTTTTGTAGTCGCCCGAGAATTCGCCTGCACCGTAGATAGCCTGGTCGCCTATCATGTCGATGAGGTTGATCGCAAAGTCAAGACGCTTGAATTCTATATCGTTCTCCTCAGAGCCCTTGCACAGCTTTTCGGAGTACATGGAGCCGGAGTTGTCGATAACGAAGAATATCTGTGTCTTGCCGTTCTGCATCATGATGGATGTATCACATACAGCATAGATGCCATTGTCGGGAACAGTAGCAGTTATAGTCTTTGCTGCGTCATTGCGTGTGCTGGGTATCTGCTTGAAATCAAGCTCGTTGGGGTCAAACTCGAACACGCTCAGTGCATTTTCGTTATATCCCTTCTTCTGTACAGTGTTTACGGGATATGCGAATGTGAGCTGTATCTCCTGACACTTTCCGGTGGAATAGAAGCTGTATGCCTGTCCGATAAGACCGGGCGTACCGTTGATACTGTGGTTGCCTATCTTTTCTACCGATATATCTGCGGAGATGGGTGCGCCCTTGACAACAGCGGTAAGACCCTCTGTGCCGACCGTGATATCCTTGGTGAGCTTGTCGGTGATGGTATCGTTTGCAGGTGCGGTAGGGTCGTTGCCCGTCATGTACTCCGCACCGTCGGGTATCTTGTTGCCGTTGGTATCACTGTTGAGCGGGTTAGAACCTATCTCATCCTCAAGGAGATCGGAGAGACCGTCGTAATCCGAATCGGCAACGCCGAGCTCAAGGGATTTGTTTGCCTTTTCATCGGCAGTCATGCCTGCGGAAGCAGGGGGGACGTATGGCATGCTCTGATCCGTAACAAGACGGTTCTGACTTGTGAGCTGTGCAGCAAGGCTGTTGAAGAATGCATCGTTGATATTCCTTGAATAGAGGAACAGCCCAGCGTATGCAAGTGCGAGTATGACTATCACTGCAAGTATGATGCGCAGGAAGCTGAGCTCGATAACGTTGCTGTTGAAGGAACGGTCAACGGCGTTCTTGCGCACCTTTGATGTGCCGTGAGAACGTGCGCCGCCTGCAGTTGTGCGGGTGTTCTTCTGCTCCTTTTCCTTCTCCTTTTCGCGTTCTTCCCGGAGCTTGGCGTTTTCCTTGGCGTGAGCCTCCTGCTGTTCGCGGAATTTCTGGGAAGCCTTCAGCCTTTCAAGGCGCTCCTGCTCCTTTTTCTTCTGAGCCTCTTCGCGCTTGCGGGCTGCAAGATCTGCTTCATCACGTCTTGCCCTGACTTCGTCAAGGTCATGATCAAGGAGATTTTCCATAGCAGCGATGCGCCTGCGCTGTTCTTCTGTAAGGGGAGGGCCGGAGTATTTCTTCTCGCCGGATGAGCTCTGTGATACAGGCTCTGGAGCGGGAGCTTTTTCCTCTGCAGCTTCCCTGCGCTCTCTTGAGATATGTACGGTAGTGAGCTTTGGCTCAGACTTGCTGGAGTCTCTTTTGGCTATGCGCTCATATACATTTTCTGTAGTTGTCCAGTCTTCTTCATTGTCAGCCTTGGTTTCACCATCGGGAGAAGCCTTTTCCTTTTCGGCTGCAGGGGCAGGATCAGTCTGCTTTGCGGTCTCTGCCTTTGGAGTATCAGCCTTTTTTGCATCAGCCTTCGCTTCCGCCTTCTGCTCCTCGGGAGCTTCCTGGACGGACTTCACAGCTTCGCGGCTTTCTGCAGGCTTAATGATCTCCTTGCCTGTCTGCTTCTTTCCCGGTTTTTTCTTGCTCATTTTCTCACTTCCTTGCATTATATTTTATGCAGGTCATCTCTTATTTGAACTGTGAGGGATGACGAGTGAAGAAATCCACCTTGGGTTCAAGGAATTTCAGCTTTCTTTCTCCGCCGAGAACGGCAAAGGTATCGAATATATGATCCCAGTTCCAGAGATCTTCGTCGGCGCCGATATACTCTCTTATCATCTCTGTGCCCCTCGGAGCGATGGGATGGAGAAGTACTGCGGCGGTCTTTATGTAATGGAACACATCTATAAGGTACTGTCTGCGGAGGTTGTCGTCTTCAGCCTTTTCTGCTTCAGTCCTTACGCGGGACATGTATTTGCTTGCCTTTCTGATATAGGAGTCAAGCACATATGTCACCTGATGGAACTCTGTGCGGTACATGAAGCGCTCGTATTCGAGAACGGCCTTTTCCGAATCGTCGAGTACGGACTGGGTGACCTCGCCTGCGGGCATCATGCCGTCAAAGTATTTCTGCGCATCGTAGAATACTGTGCGTATCATGCGGTTGAATACGTTTGAGAGCAGGAGACCTTCCTTGATAACGGGATCCTGTTCATTTTCCTTGGCGTTGGGGTCAAGTGGCTGGGGCTGGAACGAAACGCTCCTCATGCCCAGACCGAGACTGAGCCAGTGCATCCTGAGCTGCTCTGCTGTATAAAGGTCAAGGAGCTCTGCAGCCATGGGAGGCTTGATATTTCCGCTCGATGAAGCCTTCTTGTCAAGGAAGAGTATATGATGGTTGGCAACGAGGACGGGAAGTCTGAGATGGCCCTTGGTGTCATTTACAGATATCTCGTTCAGGTCGCTGTTCTGGAATGCCAGCCACATTGCGGACTGTGCCACGCCGTAGAAGTATATGTTGTCCTGACCGATGAACTGGTATACCTGTGCATCATCGCTGCACCAGTAGTTCTTCCATTCCTCGGTGTCCCTGCCATGACGGGCAAGATATGCCTGAGTGAAGGATATGGGAGCCCACAGGGATTCGGGCCATACCCATACGGTGAGGCCTTCTTCGCCTTCAAGTGAGGGAGCGGGAACGCCCCATTCTATATTGCCGGTGAGACGGAAGGGTACGAGGGTCTTGCCCTCACGGAAACGCACGCCGTGTTCGGTGAGGAGCGCGGATGCCTTGTCTCTTTCGCTGAGCTCGTTGAAAACTATGGTAAAGGATGTCTTCTTCTCCTCCTCGATATACTTGTGAGGAGGCATAAGGGGAGCCAGTTCCTTGTATGTATCGGTATATGTCTTCATGACATATATCACGGGAGGCTCAAGAAATTCCTTTATTGTCTTGGTAACTACCTGACGGACATTATCCTTCTTCTCCATTTCCGAGGATGCTTCACGCAGGAGCTCCAGGAAATCGGGGAGCCTGAAATACCAGTTGGATACGTCCTTCATTATAGGCTTTTCGCCGGTAAGGGTACTTCTCGGGTCGATAAGATTTATCGGATTGTACTGATGTCCGAGATCACATTCGTCGGCATAGGCCTTTTCGGACTGACAGCCCTGTACGGGACATTTGCCTATGACCTGTCTGCCGTTGAGGAACATGCCTGCCTTCTCATCGTAGAACTGTGCTGTCGAGAGCTTCTTGATATGGCCTAACTCATAGAGACGGCGTATAACCTCTTCCGATACACGGTTGTGTACCTCTGCGGTATCATCAAGACCCGATGCACCGAACAGGTCGAGTGAGATATCGTAGTCTTCGAGCGTCTTCTTCTGCGCCTCATGGTTGCGGCGCACAT
>JAFPPJ010000345.1 GCA_017410745.1 Oscillospiraceae bacterium | reverse complement strand
GGGTCGATTTGCCCCCTTTTCCCCTCGTACCCAAGACAAATGAGTATGTCCCGACAATAGGCTACCGTTCAAAAGTCGCAAAATAGCCCGTCAGCACTAACCCCTTGTGCTATCCTATGTTCTGAGGATAGTACTTCGTTTCCGCTCAAATACATCCCGGGGTAACCGTCGCCTTTGGCGACCCGACAATAGGCTACCGTTGAAACGGACAAATTTACCCTACCGCACAAACACCCGTGCTATCCTATATTCCGAGGATAGTACGATGGATTTGTCGCAAATACATCCCGAGGTAACAGTCGCCTTTGGCGACCGGGTGGATGCGGGCTTGCCCGCCGAGGTAACCGTCGGCTTTGCCGACCGGGTGGGTGCAGGCTCAGCCTGCTAAAAAAGGGCTTGATTTTTTCTGATGATATGGTATAATGGTATATATTAATATAAGCGAGGTATCTTTATGCTCGATATAAAATTTTTAAGAGAGAATCCGGAAATAGTAAAGGAAAACATCAAGAAGAAATTCCAGGACGATAAGCTCCCGCTTGTCGATGAAGTGATAGAGCTCGACCGTCAGGCAAGAGCCACTCAGCAGGAGGCAGACGACTTCCGCGCAAAGAGGAACAAGCTGTCCAAGCAGATAGGCGGCCTTATGGCAAAGGGACAGAAGGAAGAGGCCGAGGCCGTAAAGGCACAGGTAGTAGAGTTCGGCGAGAGGCTCGATGCGCTTGAAGCACAGGAGCCCGTGCTTGCTGCCAGGATAAAGAAGATAATGATGACCATACCCAACATCATCGACCCTTCGGTTCCCGTGGGCAAGGATGACAGCGAGAATGTGGAGATAGAGAAGTTCGGCGAGCCCGTAGTGCCCGATTTCGAGATACCTCATCATATAGATATAATGGAAAGGCTCAACGGTGTTGATCTTGACAGCGCAAGAAAGACATCCGGCTATGGCTTCTATTATCTCAAGGGAGATATAGCAAGGCTCCATTCCGCAGTGCTTTCCTATGCGAGAGACTTCATGATAGACAGGGGCTTTACCTACTATATCCCTCCCTATATGATAAGATCAAGCGTAGTTACAGGCGTTATGAGCTTTGACGATATGGCGAACATGATGTACAAGATAGAGGGCGAGGATCTTTATCTCATAGGTACATCCGAGCATTCCATGATAGGCAAGTTCATCGACTCTATCCTCACCGAGGATCAGCTCCCCCAGACGCTCACCAGCTATTCTCCCTGCTTCCGCAAGGAGGTAGGCTCCAAGGGCATCGAGGAGAGAGGCGTATACCGCATCCACCAGTTCGAGAAGCAGGAAATGGTAGTTATATGCAAGCCCGAGGAGAGCATGGAGTGGTACGACAAGCTGTGGAAGAATTCCGTTGATTTCTTCCGTTCGCTGGATATCCCCGTAAGGACGCTCGAGTGCTGCTCCGGCGACCTTGCAGACCTCAAGGTCAAGAGCTGCGACGTGGAAGCATGGTCTCCCAGACAGAAGAAGTACTTCGAGGTAGGCTCCTGCTCCAACCTCGGCGACGCTCAGTCAAGAAGGATGCAGATAAGAGTAAGGGGCGAGGACGGCAGGAAGTATCTGCCCCACACCCTCAACAATACCGTCGTTGCACCTCCGAGAATGCTCATCGCATTCCTTGAGAACAACCTCAACGCAGACGGCACCGTAAGGATACCCGAGCCTCTCAGGATGTATATGGGCGGAAAGACGGTCATCGGCTGACGCAATGCGTATCGTATAGATATAACTATATAAATAGTTTACCCCCTTGTACTGTTCGTTTCACAGTACAAGGGGGCTTTGTGTATGCCGTTATTCTGTGGGCAGCATTGAATACAATACCTGATACAGCTGATAAAGCGGTATATCTCCATCGGGCAGCGGCTCCTGTCTGCCGAATACTGTGGCCGATCTTTTTCCTCCGGAATCCGTGAGAATGACCTCGCTGTCGTTGGTGAGATATATCGTCAGGGTCACGCGGTATTCCGAGCCGCTGCGGGTCGTCCTGTAATTCCGCTTTATTTCAAGGTCGCATATATCATCTATGGCGATGCTCTTCGCGATGAAAAGCGGCTTTATGATGAGCTGACGGCCTTCGATGCGCACTTCAGTGCCGACGCCTTTTTCAAGTACATACAGGAAAAGACAGGCGGTCATGAGCGACATATCCCCGATGATCACTGATTTGGGCACTCCCGGAAATATAAACATGATCAGCATCAGTATGACCATTGCTATGACAGCGATCACCACAAGTATGATATTCTCGTGCTTTATCCTGAAAGTCATAATACCCCTCTTTGTTATGTTAATGCATCCCCGCTGCAACGGTATAATGTATTTTTTTTCGGCATTCGTCGGTATGCTTCATAAGGAACTCACCGTGTCCGTAACCCGGCATGATCTCTTCTTCAAAGTTCTGCAGGTATTGCTTTAGCTCCTTGTGCGATCTCAGAGCATATGGCTCCTTGCTGCCGCACCACAGACAGACCTTTGTTTTGCTGCGGGATATTTCGGGACGGGTGCGGTAGGTATAGTTCTCAAGGAAATTGCGCTTCAGCGATTCGTCCGAACACCCCATATAAAGCGAGTCCATCATTCCGAGGTCCTCTTCCTTAAGCCCCATGAGCTTCATCATGAGCATAATGAGCGGCGGGAATTTGCCTGTGTTCTTGAATTTCAGAAACATTTTATAAGTGATCTTTCCCGCCGTTTTCCCCTGATGTGCGACATAGCAGCCGTCCATAATAGCGGTATCAATGACGATATTATTGCGTGTGAGCAGCTCGGTCAGCATAAGCCCGCCCTGTGAAACACCGTAAGCCCCGCATACTCTGCCGCCGTGATTAGCCTTGATGTATTCCTCTATCTGCCGTGCCTGATCGGCAAATGTCGTAAAATCTTTGCTGCCGTCGTAAAATCCGTCCTGTGCGGGTATGATAAGACGAAAATCGCTTTCCAATGCCCCGAGCAGTGCATACACGCTGCGCCAGTCCTGCATCATGCCGTGCAGCAGCAGTAATGCGGGGGCGTCTTCTCTTCCGTATTCATTAAACAGCATATGAGTCTCCTCTCAGTACAAAACGGGTACAGCCGATAAGCCATACCCGCATAAGTCGTACAGACAGACCCCACGCATAGCTTACGGCAGAACCATAGTCACACATGAGTCTCGCAATTTAAAGCAAGCCAGACCAGAGGTCAGTATGTTGACTTGCTGCTCTTACAGAGTCTGCTACTCCCTCACAGCATTAACAGTAAACGACAGATAATTATCGTTAACTAAATTATAACACAAAGCATTCTGCCTGTCAATTAAAATTGGATTAGAATAGCGCCGGCACGGCCGGCAGCGATCTCGCTGATGTATGCCTTCGGGTCGGTTTATTTTGCGGCTCGGTCACTGTTATGCCTGCGGATATTTCACTAAGGTACGGTCGGCACGGCCGGCAGCGATCTCGCTGATGTATGCCTTCGGGTCAGTGTATTTTGCGGCTCGGTAACTGTTATGCTTGCGGATATGGCACGGTCGGCAGCGATCTCACCGATGTATGCCTTCAGATCGGTCAATGTCATGACCGGATTTTTTCTCAAACCCCCTTGACAAACAGGGATAGATATGATATTATATATACAGTGACCACATGGTCACTGTAATTTGGCGCACATGATGACCACATGGTCACCGCTAAAGGAGGCAGCTATGCCCACAAAGGTATTCAACGAGCTTGACAGCGAAAAGAAAAGGCGCATCGAAGAAGCGGCTATGGAGGAATTTGCTGCATACGGATATGACAACAGCTCCACCAACAGGATAGTAAAGGAGTGCGGCATCAGCAAGGGCAGCCTGTTCAAATACTTCGAGAGCAAAATGGAGCTGTACTTCTATCTGGCTGATATGGTCACCGCGGAAATGATGCGGGATATGTCGGGGCTCGCTTTGCCCGCGGATATATTCGCACGGATAGAGGCATATGCCGCAGCGGAGATGTCGTGGTATATCGACCATCCCGCAGAGGGGCGGTTCATTATAGCGGCGGCACAGACACGCGGGGAGATGGGCGTGAAGCTCGCGGAGCGTTACGGCTCGCAGGGGGATGCGATATATGAGGCGCTGCTCGGGGGAGCGGATATGGATATACATCATGACCGACGCTGTGCGGCAGATGTGATAAAATGGGTGCTCGCAGGCTTCAAGGAGCAGTTCCTTGACACCATGCACGGCAGCACGGAGGAGCTCAAAGAGGGATACACCGCAAGGCTCTCGGTATACCTTGATATACTGAGAAGCGGCATATGAGAAAGGGATAATATGAAGAACGGATGTGTAAGCTTAAGCAGCACGGATATGTATTATGTCTCCTTCGGGAGCGGGAAAAGACAGTTCGTGGTATTGCCCGGACTGTCAGACGGGCTTGCCACCGTAAAGGGCAAGGCTCTGCTGCTGTACCCGCCATACAAGAAGTTCACCCGTGACTTCACCGTGTATATGTTCAGCAGGAAGAACGTGATGCCCGAGGGCTATACCATCAGGGATATGGCAAGGGATCAGGTGAGCGCCATGCGCGCCCTCGGCATAGACAGGGCATCGGTGATGGGGGTGTCGCAGGGCGGCATGATAGCGCAGTATATAGCCGCAGACTTCCCGCAGGCGGTGGACAGGCTCATACTTGCGGTGACTGCGCCCTATGCAAATGATACGGTAAGGTCGGCGGTGGGCGGCTGGATAGATATGGCGAAGCGGGGTAATCATGCTGCGCTTATGGAGGATACCGCCGTGAAGATGTATACTAAGGCATATCTTGAGCGGAATATGGGGATGCTCAGGTTCGCGGCGAAGTTCACCGGACCCGCCGACTATACCCGCTTCTTACGCAATGCATATGCCATTCTCGGGTTCGATGCGAGGGAGAGCCTGTCTGCCATAACCGCTCCCACATATATCATTGCCGGGGATGATGACAACACCGTGGGCAATGATGCGCCCTATGAGCTGCACGACGGTATAGCGGGGAGCAAAATGCATATATATAAGGGTATGGGTCACAGTGCATTCGAGGAGGAAAAGGATTTCTATACAAGGGTGAGAGCCTTCCTGTCTGCGGGCAAAGCCCGCTGTTACCCGATATGAATTTGGGAGGACTTCGTTACACTATCCTCGGAGCACAGGACAGAGCAGACGATAACGGGAAATTGCATTTGCCTGCTGATATTGACTGATACTGCTTTCCGACCGAAATATCTTGATAGTTACAGAGCGCATCATAAAGACGTGCGGGCAAAGCCCGCTGTTACCCGATATGAATTTGAGAGGATTTAGTTACACTATCCTCGGAGCACAGGTTAGATAACGGACGTATCAATACTTTCAACATATCTCAACACAGTGCTGTTTGTTCAATATTTCCCGAAAACCTATAATTTTGTGAGATTTTACGCCGATAGTGTCAAATTCACATAATTTGACAAAAAAATCTGCAAAAACTATTGACATCGGGGGAAAAAGGTTGTATAATCATCTTACAGTAGGTAATAGTCTGTGGAGGACTATCTTTATATAAGGAAGATCAGAAAGATCGGGGGAATATATATGAAAAGACGACTGAGAGGTTTCACTCTCATAGAGCTTATCGTAGTTGTTGCGATAATAACTGTACTTGCTATGGTGATCGTACCGAGCACTATCTATCAGATACGTTCTGCCCGTGTGACAGAGGATAACGATCACGCACACGAGATATACAATGCCACTCAGAACTATCTCATTGAGCTCCAGAGAAAGGGTCTCAACCCGAGGACTTATTTTGTGGAGACCTCAGAGACCGACAGATATGCTTACTGGACATGGGATAATACGGGTCTGATAGGTGTTCCCGAGTATCAGGGATATACAAGGGATTCTCTCGGATGCGGCAGTAATCCCAAGGCATTTGATACCACCGGCGGCTCACCGTCTTACGGCTTCCAGCCCACTGGACTGGGTGCTGATACCGATGACAGCAAGCCGAGAGCATGTGCTCAGGGCATAAGAAAGCAGCTCTCCGGTTCTACCTCTTCTGCTGCAAACGGCAAGTATGACTGGTTTGAGGAAGGCTCCTGGGGCGTTGTAGTTGATATGGAGACCTACTCTTGTGTTTGTGCATATTACAATACCCGCGGCGGAGGATCACCTCATGCAAACTCTCAGTGGTGGGGCATAGCGCTTGTTTGTCAGCATCCTTTTGAATCCGTTGATGAGCAGGTCAAGGCTATAGGCAATCAGACCACTCCCGGAAGCGTTGACGTAAGAAAGAACTGCGGCCAGTATCCTATACCTCTGTATTGATAATGAAACTAATGCTCTTCCCGA
The DNA here is from genome assembly GCA_017410745.1 of Oscillospiraceae bacterium. Taxonomy (GTDB): domain Bacteria; phylum Bacillota; class Clostridia; order Oscillospirales; family Ruminococcaceae; genus Huintestinicola. Next base: position 166 of record JAFPPJ010000345.1, on the reverse strand, counting down.
AAGGGAAGAGCATTTTTATGCGTTATAGTCATTGAAAACTTTTGCGAGTTTTGGTGTAAGTTTTCAATTGAGCGCATCCTTGTCAAGCAGAAATTCCGTCAGACCTATATTGAGTATGCCGTTGTCATCATACCATCGTTTGCGGATATCCCTGCGGATGATGATC
>JAFPPJ010000344.1 GCA_017410745.1 Oscillospiraceae bacterium | reverse complement strand
ACTGCGACCGCAAGCATCACCGCTCCCACAGGCGGCATCAGCACGAGCCACGACAGCGCTATCGCCGTAACACAGGCGGTATGCCGTGACGGGCAGGAAAGCCCGGCCGTCTTTTTGGGTATCAGCGGCTCTATCCCCATCTCATACGGACGGGGAGCGTTTATCTTCTTGCGGACGATGGTACACACCAAAAATGCCGCAAAGGGCACTGCCGTGAACCAGATGATGTTCACCCGGGCTTCTATGGGCTCGGGAGCGTGACCGATGAGCCATATCGCGCGTATAAGCCCCACCGCATACATAGCGTAGGTGAATATCACCGCCAGCTTCGACAGCACCTTAAATACAGCAAACAGCCGAGGACGGCTTTCAAAAAAGCCCCGTATCTTAGGATACTTTTCCGCAAATCGCTTTCTTGCCAGATCATATCCAGTTCTTATACCCATACTCTCCCCCCGAAAGGCAATCCTATGAAAAAACATATCAGAGCCATGATGATAATATCATGCCTGCTCCTTATCATAAACGGCATATCGTGGATATCCTTCCCTGTCACCGACTTCTATCACAGATACATATTCTGCCCCGTGTCGCGCGTCATGTCGCATATCGCAGGGGTGCTGCCCTTTTCACTGGGCGAGATAATGATCGCCCTGGGCATACTCATACTCATAGCATTTCCCGTGCTGCTCGCAGTATCCTTTGCGAAGAAGAACAAGCGCCTGCGCAGTATAAGCAGCATCGTCTTCTGCTGGATACTCGTGTATATCTTCCTCACAGAGACCCTCAACTGCTTTGTGCTGTATCATACCACCGAGCTTACCGACAGGCTCTCGGCCTATGCCGATGATAACTACGACCACAATGATGTGGTGCGCATGTGTGCGGATATGATCCGCCGTGCAAATGCCCTTGCTCCGGTGATAGAGCGTGACTCTGCGGGCAGACCCGCAGTACCCGCCAATATATCGGCGCAGGCGGAACAGTGCTTCTCTCGCCTGACCGACGACTTCCCGGAGCTTGCGGGCTATTGTCCGCAGCCAAAGCGTCTGCAGAGCTCCATGCTGATGACGCAGTTCGACCTGCAGGGAGTATACTTCCCGTTCTCGCTCGAGGCAAACTACAACGCCGAGCTTTCCCCTGCCCGCGTGCCATGCACCGCCTTCCACGAGCTGTGCCACGTCAAGGGCTTCATCCGCGAGGACGAGGCGAACTTCCTTTCCGCCGCCGCCTGCATGAAGTCGGATGATCCGGTCATACGCTACTCCGGGTATATCACCTGCATGAACTATCTCTACGGCGAGGCACTGGAATACGCCTCCGATGAGGACATATACATGCTGTGCTCTCTGCTCACCGAGGAGGTTGCAAAGGACAACACCTTTGTCAGCGAGGAGTATATGCGCGAGGTGGAGGAAAAAGCAGTAGTACCTACGGAGGTGATGAACGAAGTGTCACACACCGCCATAGATACCACTCTCAAAGTAAACGGCATTGAGGACGGCGAAGAGAGCTACAACAGGATGGTAACTCTCCTGCTCATGTACGACAGCCGCATGGGCTACCTTGAATAAGTCCGGAGTGTGGAGTTGACGGTGTATATCCATCGCCGTTCACTTTAAATCCACTCTCCACACGGTTATCAGCCGTCGCTGCGAAGCCCCATCGCCGCCGCTACCGGCAGCGAGAAGCATATTGCGTGAGCCTCGGTCTTGAGCCCCGCATCATCTATTATACTGCGCATGATGGCATCCCTGTTCTCGGTGGATGCCACTATGTATATCATTTCCTTTTCGGCGGCGATGGTGAAGCCGAAGAATTTGAGCGCCGCCTCCGTGCCCGTGCCCTTGGCACTGAGCACCGTACCACCGGCCGCTCCCGCAGAGCGTGCGGCATCCATTATCATATCGGTATAGCCCTGATCGGCTATTATGACTATCAGTTCCTGTTCGGTGTTCCTCAATTCGCTCTCCTCACTTATCCTGTATTCCTGATCGCTGAGCAAAAACGAAAGCTGCTTCTTCCCGCCCACCGCAGACAGCGGCAGCAGGAATACGATACCTGTGCCCGGCATATCAAGATGCCGCTTTTTTAGCTCCGGCCGCAGCCTGTCGAAGGTCTCGCCCGTCACCATAGTATGGCATACAGCCTTTTCCGAACCGTCTATGCCCATAAGGGTAAGGAGCTGACCCGATACCGTGCCGTGTGCAAGGGTGATGAAATTCACATCCGCACCCATATCACGGTACAGTCTGGTAAGCGGCGGCATGGCCGCGCGTGTCACGATAGTGACCATGATATACAATCCGTCCAATATGACCACCCTTAACAAGATGCTGTGTCATACAAGTATGATCGCATCTTCATCCATATTCTCAAAGGCGTGCTCGAGTATCCTTCTGCGCTGTGCCGCACGCTTGTCCTTTATAACGGATATGAGCCCCATGATCTGCACCGTTATCAGAGGGGTCATAGCCACCATAGCCACCACGCCGAATGCGTCCGTCATCATGTTCCCGCCTACCGCGCTGCACGCTCCCTGTGCAAAGGGCACGATGAACGCCGCTGTCATAGGCCCCGATGCCACACCGCCCGAATCGAAGGCAATGGCAAAATAGAGCTTGGGCACCATAAAGGACAGCGCTATCGCTATGAGATAGCCCGGCAGTACGAAGTACATTATGGAAAGTCCGGTGAGCACCCTCACCATAGAAAGCCCCACGGATACGGCAACTCCCACGGAAAGAGCCGTGCCCATCGCATTTGCGGAGATATTGCCGTTGGTTATCTCCTCGACCTGCTTGTTGAGCACATATACCGCAGGCTCCGCCTTTACCGTGAAGTACCCCATTATCATCCCTGCGGGCACGAGCAGCACGGCGCTTCCCGCCGCCAGCCGCTCCCCTATGACACGGCCAATGGGCATAAATCCCACATTGGCACCGGTGAGGAACAGTATCAGTCCCGCACAGGTGTATATAAGCCCCGTCACGATACGGGCAAGGCTTTTCCTGCTTATGCGCAGAACCGCGATATTGAGCAGCCCCATGAACAGTGCAAGGGGCATCAGCGAGAAGCCTATCTCTCCGGTGTATTCCGGAAAGCTCTTCATGAACTGCGCTGTCATCTCACGGGTATCTGCGGCAGGTATCACTGCGGCAAGGGTATCATCCGTGCCTGTGGGCGTGAATATCATGCCGAGTATCAGCACCGATATTATAGGCCCTATGGAGCACATCGCCACAAGACCGAAGCTGTCGTCCTCCGCATTGCGGT
>JAFPPJ010000343.1 GCA_017410745.1 Oscillospiraceae bacterium | reverse complement strand
GTCATAGGCTTTGCGCATGTGATGCTGCTCAGGGCAAAGGCCATATCCTGCCTGAAGCCGCAGACGGGCGTGTATATACAGGATATGGTGGTGACGAGCGGATGCCGCAGCAGGGGAACGGGCACACTGCTCATGGATGCGGTCAAAGAGTACGGCAAAGACAACGGCGCAGATTTCGTCCGTACACAGGTCTTCCCGATGAATAAGGACGGTATGCGCTTTTATGTGAAGAACGGATTTTCGGAGAAGATGATAACCATAGAATTTCCGCTGAAATGATAGTCTGTTACGTTGATTGTTCTTGACATTTCGCGAAAAAAATACTATAATATCATAAGACTATGATGGGAACGTCTGCCGTTCTCGCAGCATAAAGGAGATACAGCATGAAATTATCGGATAAGTTCGTGAAGGGCAAGACCCTGCTTTCATTCGAGGTGTTCCCGCCGAAGAAGACCGCATCAGCCGATACGATATTTGCCGCAGCCGACGGGCTGAAGCAGTACGAGCCCGCTTTCATAAGCGTGACCTACGGCGCAGGCGGCACAGGCGCAGGGAATATCACCTGCAAGATAGCATCACATATAAAGAACGACCTGAATATAGATTCGGCTGCACATCTCACCTGTGTCAGCAGTACAAAGCAGGATATAGATGCAGTGCTCGATGAGCTCAAGGCCAACGGCATAGACAATATCCTTGCTCTCAGAGGAGATATAAGCCCCGAGAGACCGCCCAAGAACGATTTCAGATATGCATCCGAGCTTATAGAGTATATACGCTCAAGGGACGACAGCTTCGGCATATCCGCTGGCTGCTATCCCGAGGGGCATCCCGAGTGCGACAGTATAGACCAGGATATAGACAATCTCAGAAGAAAGGTCGATGCTGGAGCGGAGCATCTTATGTCACAGCTTTTCTTCGATAATTCGGTGTTCTACAGATTCCTTGACAAGGCGAGGGCAAAGGGCATAGATGTGCCTGTTGAGGCGGGCATCATGCCGGTAGTCAACAAGAATCAGATAGAGCGCATGGTGTCGCTGTGCGGAGCGAGCCTTCCCACAAAGTTCACGAGGATGATGGCACGCTATGAGAGCAGACCGGATTCGCTCAGGGAAGCAGGCATAGCCTATGCCGTGGATCAGATAATAGACCTTATCTCAAACGGCGTGGACGGCATACATCTGTATACGATGAATAACCTGTATGTAGCAGGAAAGATATCAGAGACGGTGAACGGTCTGCTATGACAATAGACAGACTTGACAGAGAGCAGGCTCTGAGATATATGTCCTACAGGGGCGGGGAACTGAGCGACCGTGCTAAGGCATATCTTGACGAATGTGAGGAGCGGGTGCTCAGAGCGATAAAGCCCGTTTTCTCCTATCGTGTGCTTCGCATAATATCTTCAGACCCTCTTACCCTTGAAGGAGCCCTCGTGCTTGAGGGCAGGGATATAGCAAAGCATCTCAGCGGCTGTGACAGTGCAGCAGTATTTACCGTGACGGTGGGCAGCGGAGTAGACAGACTTATACGTTCGCTGCAGATAGAAGATATGGCAAAGGCGGTCATGGCGGATTCATTTGCAAGCACGGCAGCAGAACTTGCCGCCGATGAAGCAGAGAAAGAGATAAAGGCAAAGCTGCCGGGACGATATTTTACATGGCGGTTTTCGCCGGGATACGGCGACCTGCCGCTGTCATCGCAGAAGGAACTGCTGAGGGTGACGGATGCACTTCGCAGGACAGGCGTGCATCTGCTGAGCGACGATCTGCTCACACCGCTCAAATCCGTGACAGCGATAGTCGGTATATCGGACGTTCCCATAGAAAAAAGCAGACGAGGATGCAGTGAGTGCAATATCGCGGAAAGCTGCAGCCTTAGAAGGAGTGGACAGCATTGTGGAGTTAAGGGAGATATTTGATAAAAAAGAATTTGTCCTGCTTGACGGCGGCATGGGAACGATGCTGCAGAAAAGCGGCGTCAGTGCGGGTGAACTGCCCGAGCTTCTCAATATCACACATCCTGATGTGATAGAGGATATACATTCCCGGTATCTTGCTGCGGGAAGCGATATAGTCTATACCAATACATTCGGTGTCAACCGCTTCAAGCTTGAGGGCACCGGGCATACCGTCGATGAGCTGGTAGGCGCTGCTATAGATATAGCCAAGCGTGCCTGTAAGAACAGCGGCAGGGAGACATATGCGGCGCTTGATATAGGCCCTCTCGGCAGGCTTATGGAGCCAGGAGGAGACCTCAGCTTTGAAGAGGCATACGATGTATTCTCTGAAATAGTGAAGGCGGGAAAGGATGCGGACATTATCGTCATAGAGACGATGACCGATCTCAGCGAGATCAGGGCTGCACTTCTTGCCGCAAAGGAAAATTCCGACAAGCCCGTGATATGTACCATGAGCTTTGAGGAGAACGGGCGTACCTTCACGGGATGCTCATGTTCTGCGCTCGCATTGTCGCTGACTGCACTTGGTGCGGATGCGGTGGGCGTGAACTGTTCACTCGGCCCCAGGGAGCTGCTCCCCATAGTAAAGGAGATATCGCGGTACACACATCTGCCCCTTGTATGCAAGGCGAATGCAGGGCTTCCCGACCCTGTGACCAATGAGTATAACGTGGATGCGGCTGAATTTGCGGAGGTGTCTGCGGGCTTTGCCGATATAGGTGTGAGAATACTCGGCGGATGCTGCGGCACAGACCCAGAATATATCCGCTGTCTGCACGAAAAGCTCAATGGAGTGAAGTTCGTGCCGAGAGCCGAGGAGAAAGATCCGTCTATAATACCGACTGCTGTATGCTCCGCTTCCGATACGGTGATAATAGATCAGCCGAGGATCATAGGCGAGAGGATAAATCCCACGGGCAAGAAGCGCTTCAAGGAGGCGCTCAGGAACAATGATACGGGTTATATACTCTCTCAGGCAATAGAGCAGGCAAATGCGGGAGCGGATATACTCGATGTGAACGTCGGTCTGCCCGAGATAGACGAACGTGAGATGATGGTGCGGGTGGTCAAGGCGCTGCAGGGCGTGACCGACCTTCCGCTGCAGATAGACTCCACCATACCCGCTGTAATAGAAGCAGCACTGAGGGTATACAACGGCAAGGCGATAGTAAACTCGGTAAACGGCGAGGAGGAGTCGCTCGAAGCGATACTGCCCGTAGTGAAGAAATACGGTGCGTGTGTGATAGGTCTTACCCTTGACAAGAACGGTATCCCTCCCACCGCAGAGAAGCGTCTTGCTATAGCGCGGCGCATCATGGAGAGGGCAGAAGCAGTGGGCATACCGAGAAAGGATGTGTTCATCGACTGCCTTACTATGACAGCATCCACCGAACAGGCAGCGGCTATGGTGACAGTCGAAGCCGTACACAGAGTAAAGACAGAGCTTGGCCTGCGCACGGTGCTCGGTGTATCGAATATTTCCTTCGGTCTGCCGAACCGTGAGCTTGTAAGCAGCTGCTTCCTGCAGATGTGTCTTGTGAACGGGCTCGATCTTCCCATAATAAATCCGAATATCGCAGTAATGACAGGTGCGGTGCGCTCATACAAGGTGCTTGCGAATATCGACCGCGATTCAAGGGAGTATATCGCTGCATACAACAATGCGGTGATAGAACCTCCAAAGGCGGCGGCTTCGACGGAGGCTTCCCCCGAGGGGCTGATGTATGCGGTACAGAGCGGCCTCAAGGACGAGGGTGCGAGGATAACCGCAGAGCTCCTTGACAAGACCGATGCAATGACTATAATCGACGAGATACTGATACCTGCGCTTGATAAGACGGGAGCGGATTTTGAGAAGGGCACGATTTTCCTTCCTCAGCTCATCCTTTCAGCAGGCGTAGCACAGGCGGCATTTGAAGTGATAAAGTCGAGGATGCCCGCAGATGAGAAAAAGGTATCCAAGGGCAAGGTAGTGCTTGCCACCGTAAAGGGAGATATACACGACATAGGCAAGAATATCGTGAAGGTGCTGCTGGAGAACTACGGATTTGACGTGATAGATCTGGGCAGAGACGTGCCCTTTGAGGCAGTAGTTGAGGCGGCCGCTCCCGAAGATGTGAAGCTTGTGGGACTGTCCGCACTTATGACGACTACTCTCGGCTCTATGGAAGAGACCATAAGGCTCGTGAGGGAGCGCAGACCCGATATGAAGTTCGTGGTCGGCGGTGCGGTGCTTACGCAGGAGTTTGCGGATAAGATAGGTGCGCATTACTACGCGAAGGATGCGAAGGCAACAGTCGATGCCGCAAGAGAGGTATACGGCTGCAAATAAGAAATACCTTAGTGTCCGGAAGGATACCCATATAGAAGTTTTGCCCCGAAGCGTTTGAAAGCGCTTCGGGGCATCGTATTATTTTTACTGTTCGGTTAAATCAGAATTTGTCTAACTATTTATTCCTTGCATACTCATATAATCTTCTCTAAGCATACCGTAGATATTATAGTCGCAATAAACCGAAACCATCTTTCCTTGGCGAACTGTCCCTTCTTTTATAAAACCACATTTTTCCATAACCCTATTTGAGGCAATGTTCCTTACATCTGCGCGTCCATTCAATCGGTCTATTTATGTGTTCTTAAATATAAACTGTACCACTTCCTTTAAAGCTTCTGTGGTAATTCCCATATTCCAGTACT
>JAFPPJ010000342.1 GCA_017410745.1 Oscillospiraceae bacterium | reverse complement strand
TTTTCCTTCTCTATATCGGGGAAGAAGGAGAGCACGGGCTCGGTGTCCTTGCCCTTGATGCGGCGGTCGATGTAGTTGAGCGTTATCTTCCTTACGAGGGGAGCGAGCGCTACCACGCCGATAAGGTTGGGTATCATCATCATGCCGTTGAATGTGTCGGAGATGTCCCATGCAAGGCTCGATGTGAGGACAGCGCCGGATATCACCATAAGCGTGAATATTGCCTTGTATATCTTCACTGCAGTCTCTGCCTTGTCACCGGCAAGGTACTCAACAGCCTTTGAGCCGTAGTGCGACCATCCGAGGACGGTGGTGAATGCGAAGAGCAGTATCGCGCAGGCGATGAACGCACGGCCTATTTCGATATTGCCTATCTTGAATACGGTGTTGAATGCCTCTGCTACAAGCGTGGAGTCATCGGATGTGACAGCCGCTCCGGTGGTAAGGTCTATCACGCCGGATGTGAGTATAGTGAGTGCGGTCATGGTGCAGACTATCATAGTGTCCGCAAATACTTCAAATATGCCCCACAGACCCTGCTTTACGGGCTCTACCACATTGGAGTTGGAATGGACCATTACCGATGAGCCGAGACCTGCCTCATTGGAGAATACGCCTCGCTTGCAGCCCATGGTTATGACTGTCTTGAGCGTGAGGCCGCTCGCTGCGCCCCATGCAGCCTTGGATGTGAATGCGCTGCCGAATATTGCGGCGAATGCACTGCCGATATGTGTTATGTTCACAAATATTATTATCAGAGAGCCGAGCACGAAAAGCACTACCATAAAGGGAACGATCTTTTCTGCCACCTGTGCGATCCTCTGTATGCCGCCTATTACTATGACGCCGACGAGCACCATGAGCACGATGCCGACGATCAGCATATACAGAGTGACCGATGCGCTTTCATCTGCAGCCTTGTAGAGTACGATATCCGAGAGCGCCTGTATATTGAAGGCGGAGGTGAAGTTCTTGACGATCTTGTTCACCTGACCCATGTTGCCTATACCGAATGAAGCGAGCACTGCACATACAGCGAATATCAACGCAAGCACGCGGCCTGCGCCCTTCATGCCCTTGTAGCCGCCGAGTCCATCCTGCAGATAGTACATAGCGCCGCCCGACCATTCACCGCTCTTGTTCTTGCGGCGGAAATATATACCGAGCACGTTTTCTGAAAAGTTGGTCATCATGCCGAAGAACGCAGCTACCCACATCCAGAATACAGCACCCGGGCCGCCCGACATTATGGCAGCTGCGACACCTGCGATGTTGCCGACGCCGACTGTCGCCGCGAGTGCGGTACACAGTGCCTGGAACTGTGAGATCGAAGCCTTTTCCTTGGTCTTGCCCGTGACTTTTCTATCGAACAGACTGCCGATGGTCTTTTTCAGCCAGTGACCTATATGAGTCACCTGGAAAAAGCCGGTGAATCCTGACATTATCACGCCTACCGCGATAAGAAGCCATACACCGATGGTAGTCCATACAAAGGTGTTCACCGCATCATTTATGTCCGTGATGCTGTTAATGAAATTGTCCATTTGTCACTCCTCCTCCGTGCAATGCACACACATACACATTCAGTTTAGCATAAATACGCGGCTTTGTCAATACGCCATATGACCAAATGCTCACATATAGAGGTATTGTCGGGAAACTTAGGGCAACATGCACAATATGGTTGACTATTAGCCGTTGAATTATGTTAAATAAAACCCGATATATTTAAATTTCATACAAATTTACTTCATAAACATATGGTATAATAACTTAATAATTTTAGACAGGAAGTCTATGTATGTAGAGGAGGAGTTTTCAATGGCAGACGAAAAGAAGAGCTTCCTTCAGGAGTTCAAGGAATTCGCTCTCAAGGGCAACGTTATGGACATGGCGATCGGTGTCATCATAGGCGGTGCGTTCGGCAACATTGTTACCGCGCTTACCAGCAGCTTTATCAATCCTCTGATCGGCCTTATCACAGGCGGCGCTCAGAAAGATGAGAACGGTCAGATCATCGTTTCCGCGGGTTCATGGTCTGTAGGCGGCGTCGAGTTCACATACGGCGCATTCATTTCAGCAGTTATAAATTTCCTTATACTGGCACTTATACTTTTCCTGCTGCTCAAGGCTATAAACAAGGCAAGTGCGGCTGCTGAGGCTGCTGCAAAGAAGCTCAAGAAGGAAGAAGAGGAAAAGGCTGCCGAAGAAGCTGCTGCTGCTCCTGCAGAGCCTTCTAAGGAAGAAGTTCTTCTCACCGAGATAAGAGATCTTCTCAAGAACAAGTAAAATACTCCGCAGGGGTCTGCACGGCTGATCCCTGCGGTTATACTATACGAATGGTCATGACAAATTTCAAGGAGGGTCTCTATGCTCAATAAGGATATCAACAGCAAATTCGGCAAGGAAGGTCTCACATTCGACGACGTGCTTCTCATTCCCGGCAAGTCGGAGGTAACTCCGAATATGGTGAGCCTGCGCACGAGACTGGCGGGTGACATCTATCTCAATACCCCTATAATCACATCCGCTATGGATACCGTTACGGAATCAAAGATGGCTATTGCCATCGCCCGTGAAGGCGGCTGCGGCATAATCCACAAGAATATGCCCATAGACAAGCAGGCTGAGGAAGTGGACAAGGTAAAGCGCTCGGAGAACGGCGTTATCGTAAATCCCTTCTCGCTCACCGCAGACAACACCGTTGCAGAAGCAGACAGGCTCATGGGCAAGTACAAGATATCGGGCGTGCCTATCGTAGATGAGAAGGGCAAGCTCGTAGGCATACTCACCAACAGGGATCTGCGCTTCCTGCGCGACTTCGATATCCCCATCAGAGACGTTATGACAAGGGAGAACCTTATCACAGCTCCTGTGGGCACTGATCTTGAGGATGCTCAGAAGATACTCATGACACACAAGATAGAGAAGCTCCCCATAGTTGATGAGAACGGTCTGCTAAAGGGACTTATCACCATCAAGGATATAGAGAAGGCTGTACAGTATCCCAATTCCGCAAGAGACAAGAGCGGCAGGCTCCTCTGCGGTGCAGCTCTCGGCATCACCGGAGACGTGCTCGACCGTGCGAAGGCTCTGCTCGACGCTCAGGTGGACGTGCTCGTCCTCGATTCCGCACACGGACATTCCAAGAATATATTTACCTGCATCGACAAGATCAAGAGCGCATTCCCCGAGGCTCTCATCATAGCGGGCAATATCGCCACCGCTGAGGCTGCTAAGGATCTTATCTCCGCAGGTGCTGACTGCATCAAGGTCGGCATAGGCCCCGGCTCTATCTGTACTACGAGAGTAGTCGCAGGCATAGGCGTGCCGCAGATAACTGCAGTATATGATGCAGCGTGCGTAGCTGCAGAGTATAATATCCCCGTTATCGCAGACGGCGGCATCAAGTATTCGGGCGATATCGTAAAGGCACTCGCTGCCGGCGCAAATGTGGTAATGCTCGGCTCTCTGCTTGCAGGCTGTGATGAAGCACCGGGCGAGACAGAGATATATCAGGGCAGATCCTTCAAGGTATACCGCGGCATGGGTTCACTTGCGGCTATGGCAAAGGGCTCATCCGACAGATATTTCCAGGAGGGCGCGAAGAAGCTCGTTCCCGAGGGCGTAGAGGGCCGTGTTCCTTACAAGGGATATGTGTCCGATACGGTATTCCAGCTCGTCGGCGGTATCCGTGCAGGCATGGGCTACTGCGGCTGCGAGACCATCGAGATGCTGCATGAGAAGGCAAAGTTCGTCCGCATCACAGGCGCAGGCCTCAAGGAATCCCATCCTCACGACATCTATATAACCAAGGAAGCACCTAACTATTCGGTACATGATTCATTCTGATATAACAAGGAGGAATAAGTATGGATATCAAGGCAAAGATCGAAGAGATCGTGAACAAGGCTAAGTCCGACCCCGAATTTCTCAACAGTCTCAAGGAAGATCCCGTAAAGACGCTCGAGAGCGTAACAGGTCTTGATCTTCCCGACGATCAGGTGAAGGCTGTCGCCGAGACACTCAAGGATAAGCTCGGCAGCGAGGTCGACACTGCAAAGATAGTCGAGGCTGTACAGGCTAAGCTGGGTGAGAACGCTGTTAGCGGTTTCATCTCGGGTATATTCGGCAAGAAGTGATACATTGCGGGGCTGCAGAAAATGCAGCCCTTTTTTTCTGCGATATTTATTGGTAAAAATCCACAAATATTTGAATAAAATTTTTCATTGGAGTATATAGTTTTATTTCGGAAAAGTGTAGAAAATTTTTGCAGGATATGCTATAATGATAAAGTATACAGTTGCGCTCGCATTGTGCTGAGCAGATCCTGAAAGGATTTTGAATATGGATAAGAAAATACTTGTTGTCGATGATGCAGCTTTTATGCGCAAACTCATCAGGGAGACTCTTATCTCCGGCGGATATACGGATATTGTTGAAGCGGCAGACGGCGCAGAAGCATGCGAGAAGTACTATGCTGACCGCCCCGATCTGGTGATCATGGACATAACCATGCCCAATGTCAGCGGCATCGAAGCCCTTCATGACATAAAGGAGAAGGATGCGGACGCTAAGGTCATCATGTGCTCGGCTATGGGTCAGGAGAGCATGGTGGTCGAGGCTATAAAGATAGGCGCGCTTGATTTTATCGTCAAGCCCTTCAAGCCTGATCTTCTCCTTTCAGCCGTAGAGAAGATATTCGAGGAATGATATGCGCAGTATGGATGAACTGTCTCCGCTGCACTTTGATGTGCTCAGGGAGATAGGCAATATAGGACAGGGCAATGCAGCAACGGCCCTATCCGCTTTTTCGCATAAGCTGGTGACGATAGATGTCCCGCAGGTGCGTGTGCTCGACATCAATGAAGCAGTGGAGTATCTTGGCGGTCCCGAGAATGTGGTGACTGCCATACTCGTTCGCCTCAGAGGGGATATATCCGGCATGATGCTCACCATCATGGGCACGGATTTTGTAGGCGACCTGCTGAATATGGTGCTTGGAAACGCACCGGAGGATCTCTATGGCCTTGATGATATGCAGAGCAGCTTCGTGCAGGAAATGGGAAATATCCTGTCGGGCTCTTATCTCAATGCCATATCTGCGTTGTCCGGCATGACCTCAGAGGTAACAGTGCCGTCGGTCACCACCGATATGGTGGGGGCTCTTCTTGCTGTGCCCGCAGTAGAATATGCGGAGCTCGGCTCAAAGGTGATGTTCATAGAGGACAGGTTCACCTTTGCGGACGGTTTTGACGAGAATGAGCGTGTCAACGGTTCTACCGTTCACTGCAATATGATACTTGTACCTGAGATATCTTCATTGGAAATGCTTTTTGACAGGCTGAAGGTGGACGAATGATCACGGTTGCGATAGCCGATCTTGCGGCAGTACGCGGAGACAGCGGTGATGTCATCGTCACCTATGCACTTGGCTCCTGCGTCGGGGTTTGCCTATATGACAGGAGGACCCGTGTATCGGGTATGGCTCATGTCATGCTCCCTTGGAGCAAGGAGGCATTTAAGGGTGACAATATGCGCAGGTATGCCGATACGGCTCTGACGGAGCTTATCGGTATGATGGTGTCTCTCGGTGCGGCCAAGTCCGATATATATGCTAAGATAGCGGGCGGAGCACAGATGTTCGGTGCTGTTTCAGGCACATTCAACATAGGAGAGAGGAATATCGCGGCTGTTCATCATATACTTGGAGCTTATGATATACCGATAGTTGCAGAGGATGTCGGCGGCACATATGCAAGGACGCTGTATCTCCATACAGATACGGGTACCGCAGAGGTCAAGACTGCGGCGCGCAGGATCATCGTGCTGTGACATAGGGCAAGAGCGATTTGACGGCGGATCGTGCCTGATCTGCCGTCCGAATATTTTTTGGAGTATCTATGACTGACATACATGATCCGAGACGGATCGAGCTTTCACTGACAAAAAAGTTCTGTAAGAAGATATGGAGCCGCTTTATCAAGGGCATCAAGACCTACGGCATGATAAAGGAAGGCGACAGGATCGCTGTATGCATTTCCGGCGGCAAGGATTCCATGCTCCTTGCAAAGTGCATGCAGCATCTGCAGAAATACAGCGATTTCCCGTTTGAATGCGAGTATATCGTGATGGATCCGGGCTACTCTCCCGCAAACAGGGCAAAGATAGAGGAAAATGCGGCTATACTGGGGATCCCTGTACACATATTCGAATCGCAGATATTCGATACCGTGGTGAATGTGGACAGGAATCCCTGCTATCTGTGTGCGAGGATGCGCAGAGGGCATCTCTACAGCTATGCCGAGAGCCTGGGCTGCAATAAGATAGCACTGGGGCATCATTTCGACGATGTGATAGAGACTATCGTCATGGGTATGTTCTACGGCGCGCAGGTGCAGACGATGATGCCTATGATACACAGCAGCAACTTCACGGGGATGCAGCTCATACGCCCGCTGTATATGGTGCGCGAGGCGGATATAATAGCGTGGGCGAGATATAACGGGCTTGAATTCATACGCTGTGCCTGCCGCTTCACCGAGAAGGTGGAGAACGATGAGCAGAGCTCGAAGCGTCAGGAGATAAAGGAACTGCTTGCGCGGATGCGTGAGAAGGATCCGTGCATAGATATGAATATATTCCGCTCGGTGGAGAATGTTAATCTTGAGACTATCATCTCCTATCACAAGGGCGATGAATATCACAGCTTCACGGAGAATTTCTGACCGCCGGGGCGCAAAGTTTACAAATAATATATTGAAATCGGCGGCCGGATATGTTACAATTATCAAGGATATCTGCGGAGAGGAGCGGGTAGTATCAAGATCAGCATTTTTGAAAGATCAAGCATAAGAAATCAGATCGTTACGATGTTTCTGATAGTTATGCTGCCTACATTTGCCGCAAGTATCTTTCTGCTGTACGGAATGAGGAGCATCACCAAGAACAGATCGCTCGAATCGGCGCAGGCCAAGTCAGACTCGCTTTCCTACTGGGTCAGCGAGATAGTTTCTGTTGGCGAGCAGACGGTGGAGAATGCCGCATCAAACGGCACTATCGTTGAATTTGTCACAGGCGAGCACGATGATGCGGGCAGTTATTACAGCTTCTATTCGGAGAACAGGATGGATAAGCTGATAACGATACCGTCTATGGCAGAGAATGTGTTCATATACGTTGACCGTCCGGATTTTGTGGTAGGCTCGTCCTTTGTGAAGCTCGACGAGGAGACACGCTATTCCACATGGTATCAGAAGGCTAAATACAGTTCCGCACCCATATGGGATGTGATAAAAGACCCGTTTGCAGGGGAGTACAAGCTGTGCTGCATATGTCCGATAAAGAACGGCAGTGATGCCGTGGCAATGGCGGTGGTCAGCTTTTCTGACCGCTGGCTCGAGAATGTGCCTATAAACGAGGCCATGAGATATTCCTTTGCCATAAACGGCAAGGTGTACTACTCGAATGCGCCGAATATACAGCCGGGAGATATCATATCCGACAAGGCAGACTACGACGAGAGCAAGGATTACAACACCTACGACCAGGGACTGTACGGTGTCAGGGGATATGCGGTGACGAGAAATATCCCGCTCGGCTCGAACGTGCATCAGATAGCACTGTTCCTGCCGAATGAGTATATAGCATTCGAGCTTGACAGGCTGTCGGTGATCTACGGAGGTTACTGCGCATTGATGGTAGTGCTCTCGCTGCTGACGATACTGCTGTTCACAAGCACCTTCTCCTCAAGGATAAAGTCACTGAGCGACAAGATGCACAAGGTGGCAGACGGCGATTTCACAGTGTCCTTCAATGACAGCGGCAGCGATGAGATATCGCTCCTCTGCGAGGATCTTACGCTGATGATCGCGAATATGCAGAAGCTCATCAACGACAACTATGAGGCCAAGCTTCAGGGCGAAGCGATAAAGCTCACTCAGATGGAGGCGGAGTTCAAGGCGCTGTCGAGCCAGATAAATCCGCACTTCCTGTATAATACACTTGAGACCATACGCATGAAGGCGTATGTAAACAACGACAAGGAAACGGCCGATCTTGTCAAGAAGCTGGGCAAGTTCATGAGACGATGCCTTGAGTTCAAGGACGCAGAGGTGACGCTCCAGTCCGAGCTTGAATTCACCAAGGCGTATCTCGAGCTTCAGTCTGCAAGATTCGGCGACCGTATAACATATCATATATATTCCGAGGTCAGCGGCGATTATATGATCCTTCCCCTGCTGATACAGCCTCTCGTGGAAAATGCGTTCGTGCACGGCGTTGAGGCGTCAAAGGGCGGCGGCAAGATAGATATAAAGGTGGTATACCACAACGAATTTGTGTATGTCGATGTCACCGACAACGGACAGGGCATGTCGGAGGAAAAGCTGCAGGAGCTCGAACACAAGCTCGAGGTCAGCGATACCTCGTCGGGCAAGAGCATAGGTCTCACCAATGTGCATAAGCGCATAAGGATGTATCACGGTGAGAAGTACGGCATGAAGGTAAGATCCACCGAAGGCGAGGGCACGACCATAAGGCTGACTCTGCCCCGTGAGCCCAAGACAGGTCTTATGGGCGACAGGAAGGGCACAGCGCTGCACAGTGCAGCTGCGAAATGATGAAGGGAGGATATCCGTGTGCTGAAGGTACTGCTTGTAGATGATGAGCCCAATGTCAGGGCAGGTATACGAATGATGATCCCATGGGTCGAGATCGGCTGTGAGGTCATAGGTGAGGCGGACGACGGCGATGACGGCCTGACCAAGATCATGAACTTACATCCGGATATCGTTATCGCGGATATCAAGATGCCCGGCAAGACAGGCATAGAGATGACCGAAGCAGCAAAGGCGCTCGGCTTCAAGGGCAAGATAATAATATTGTCGGGCTATTCCGACTTCTCATATGCAAAGGATGCTATAGCGCTCGGTGTCGAGAACTTCATACTCAAGCCTGTGGATGAAGATGAACTCACCGAGGCGATAGACAATGCCGGCAAGAAGCTCACGAAGGAACGTGAGCACAGCATAAGGCAGCAGATAGGCAAGGAATATATCAACGAGCAGATGATAATGGGAGTATTCTTCGGCAACGAGGAGTATATCGCACGCTTTGAGAGCGAGTACGATCAGCTCGGGTTCATGACTGCCATAATCGCTGACAACAGCGACAGCGGCGGCTCGGTATATGCCGATGTAAGGGCGTTCTTCGATACAGTCGCAAATGTGGATATAATCAGGATAGATATATCCGGAGTGCTCGGAGTGCTGTTCAAGAGCTGGAACAGGTCGGATGTGTATTCCGTGCTCAAGAAGCTCTATGATTCACAGGGCGGCAAGGTATATATCGCCTGCGGCGACTATGTGCTCGATGCCCGCTCCGTAAGAAATTCCTATGCCTGTGCGGATTATCTCTACCGATCGAAGTTCATATACGACGACGGCACTGTTGTCACATCAGAGGATATACACCGTCATGAGGACGATCCGCCCGATTATCCCGAGAGAGTATATGCCTTCATGGAGATAAACGACATAAACAAGATGTGCAGCCTTATAGACAGCTTCATGCAGTCGCTGCGCTTCATGGGGAATACCCCCGAGAAGGCGAAGGTTAGCTGTATCACGCTTGTTATGGAGATACGCGCAAGGATCGTAAGGACGGTTGCCGACAAGAAGCCGGAGACGCTTATCACCGACGAATTCATGCATAAGCTCGAAGAGTCGCGCACGCTCCGTGAGATGATCGAACAGATCAAGAAGGTGCTCTGCGACGTATCGGATATGTGCTTTGCGAAGTCCACCCGTTCCAATATGGAGCGCGTGGTGCAGTACATCAAGACCAACTACGACAGAGAGCTGCGTCTTGAGATGCTCGCGCAGATATTCGGATACAACAGTGCATATCTCGGAAAGGTATTCCACCAGTATACAGGCGAGAACTTCAACAATTACCTTGATAATATACGCATCACCGAAGCAAAGAGGCTGCTGAAGGATGAGGATTACAAGGTCTACGAGGTAGCCGAGATGGTCGGATACCGCAATATCAACTATTTCCACAATAAATTCAAGAAGTCTACGGGTATGAGCCCCAAGAACTTCAAGAAGCAGTACGGTTCGGATACGGATGGAGATGACGATCCGGATACGGATGAAGAATGATCCCGTGCTGCTGCGAAAGGAATGAAATCATGTATAAGATCGTGAGAAAGAAAGTCCTCAATCCCACCGTTATACTGATGGACATAGAGGCGCCCGCTGTTGCCAGGAAGGCAGAGCCGGGGCAGTTCATCATCCTGCGCGTGGATGCTGAGGGCGAGAGGATCCCTCTTACAGTAGGAGACTATGACAGAGAGAAGGGCACAGTCACCATCATATTCCAGGTGGTCGGTGCTACTACGGAGAAGCTTGCGCATCTGAACGAAGGCGACAGCATCCAGGATTTTGCAGGCCCTCTCGGCAATCCCACTCATGTTGAGGGACTCAAGAAGGTCGCAGTAGTAGGCGGCGGCGTAGGCTGTGCTATCGCATATCCCGTAGCAAAGAAGCTGCGTGAGACGGGCTGCGAGGTGCATTCCGTAGTAGGCTTCCGCAATAAGGATCTTGTGATACTTGAGGATGAGTTCAAGGCCTGTTCCGATAAGTTCGTGATGATGACCGATGACGGTTCATACGGCACAAAGGGTCTTGTCACGAATGCGCTCAAGGAGCTTATAGACAGCGGCGAGAAGTATGATGAAGTCATAGCGATAGGTCCGCTGATAATGATGAAGTTCGTTGCTGCCGTGACCAAGGAATACGGCATAAAGACTATCGTATCCATGAATCCCGTTATGATAGACGGTACGGGCATGTGCGGCGGCTGCCGTCTTACCGTAGGCGGAGAGACTAAGTTTGCCTGCGTTGACGGTCCCGAGTTTGACGGACATCTGGTGGATTTTGATGAGGCAATGGTCAGAGGCGCGATGTACAAGCCCTTTGAACGCGAACAGCATGAAGAGACATGTCGTCTCTATGCGGACTGATGGAGGTGCATCATGGCTAATATGTCTCTTGTGAAGAATCCTATGCCCTCTCAGGATCCGAATGTCAGAAACAAGAATTTCAGCGAGGTAGCACTGGGCTATACCGCCGAAATGGCAATGGACGAAGCATCCCGCTGCCTGCAGTGCAAGACTGCAAACTGCGTCAAGGGATGTCCCGTCAATATAGATATCCCCGGCTTTATCAAGAAGATAGCCGAGGGCGAATTTGAGGAAGCGTACAAGGTGATATCCGCATCCTCCTCGCTCCCCGCAGTATGCGGACGTGTATGTCCCCAGGAGTCCCAGTGTGAGGGCGTATGTGTAAGGGGCAAGAAGGGCGAGCCCGTAGGTATAGGCAGACTTGAGCGCTTTGCTGCCGACTGGCATAATGAGCATGTCACCGAAAAGCCCGAGAAGCCCGTATCGAACGGCAGGAAGGTAGCTGTCATAGGTGCTGGTCCTGCAGGTCTTACCTGTGCGGGTGACCTTGCCAAGAAGGGCTATGAGGTCACTGTATATGAGGCACTTCATCTTGCAGGCGGCGTGCTTGTGTATGGCATACCCGAATTCAGACTTCCCAAGTCTATCGTTGAGCGTGAGATAGACGGTCTGCGCGACATCGGCGTAAAGATAGAGACCAATGTTATTATCGGCAGAACGATCACAATAGATGAGCTCTTTGAGGACGGCTTTGAGGCTGTATTTATAGGAAGCGGCGCAGGTCTGCCCAATTTCATGAAGATACCCGGAGAAAACCTCAAGGGCGTATATTCCGCAAACGAGTTCCTTACCCGTGTCAACCTCATGAAGGCATACAAGCCCGGCAGTGCTACGCCCATAAAGCAGAACAAGCGCGTTGCAGTGGTAGGCGGCGGCAATGTGGCTATGGATGCTGCACGTTCCGCTCTCAGACTCGGCGCTGAAGAGGTATATATCGTGTACCGCCGCGGTGAGGAGGAGCTCCCTGCCCGTGCAGAGGAGATCGAACACGCTAAGGAAGAGGGCATCATATTCAGGACCCTCACAAATCCCGTGCGCATCTTAGGCGACGAGAACAGCGTAGTATGCGGTATGGAATGTGTATCCATGGAGCTTGGCGAGCCCGATGATTCAGGCAGGCGCAGACCTATAAAGATAGAGGGCTCTGAGCACGTTATTGATGTGGACTGCGTGATAATGGCGATAGGCACATCTCCCAACCCGCTCATCAAGTCCACCACAGACGGGCTTGATACTAACAGGTGGGGCTGCATAGTAGCCGATGAGGCCACCGGACTTACATCCCGCAAGGGCGTGTATGCAGGCGGTGACGCTGTGACCGGTGCTGCGACAGTTATACTTGCGATGGGCGCAGGCAAGACAGCGGCTGCATCCATTGACGAATATCTCAGGCAGAAGTAGTATACGGCCGGCAGCAGGCGCTGTCGGCTGTTTTGACATGAGAGGATGAGGCATAATGTTTACTGTGGTGCGTATGGGCTGCGCGTGCAGACATGACAGGAATTTCATGCTCGATGTTCCGGGCGGCTTTGAAGGATACCTGATGCTGTATGTGTATACAAGGGCGGTATTCAGGATAAACGGCACAGACACTGTGACGGAGCCGGGCACATTCATTATATTCCCGCCTCATGTGCCTGTACATTACAGTGCGGCTGACGGAGAGTATATAAATGACTGGATGCACTTTACCTGCAGCGAGGGGCTTTCCTCCGCTGTGGTCACGGGTATTCCCGTCTTCATCGACGGCAGAGTGGATGTACCGCAGTATTACAAGCTGATAGCCGACTGCTTCTATCGCAGCGGCAATAAGCAGACGGTGGGGCTGCTGATACGCGCACTGCTGTCGGAGGTCTTCCTCGAGGAGGATGACGGACATATGCCCCACTACAGGGAACTCCTCGATCTCAGGCGGATGATATATGCATCCCCGGCTGAGGACTGGACGATAGAGCGGATGGCAAAGTCTGCGGGAATGAGCGAGCCCTATCTGTACAAGCTGTATAAGCGGGCATTCGGCATCACCTGCAATGCGGACGTTATCAAGAGCAGGATAGAGCTTGCAGAGCATTACCTTGCATCCACCGACCATAATATCGAGGAGATAGCATATCTGTGCGGATACAAGAGCGCCGTCCATTTCTCGCGGCAGTTCAAGCAGATACGCGGTACATCTCCCACCGAATGGAGAAAAGAGATCTGACGTATTTTCACGCAGTTCTCATATAGTGTTAAGTCTGATTTAAGGTCAATGTATTACCATATGATCAGAAATTATGAAAGAGTGATGAGTATGACATCGGTATTCAAAAGGGAAGAGATAAAATATATGCTCTCCCGCAGGCAGTATCAGAGACTGCGCGAGCTCATCAGTGATCATATGGAGGTAGACCGCTACGGTCTCACAACTATATACAGCCTCTATTATGACACAGACACTGATGAGATAATACGGCGCTCCATCGCCAAGCCCAAGTATAAGGAGAAGATACGTCTGCGGTGCTACGGCACTCCCCATGATGACAGCCATACAGTTTTCCTTGAGCTCAAAAAGAAATTCCGCGGCACTGTGTACAAGCGCAGGGCTGTGATGACCCTTGCTCAGGCATCCTTGTATATCTCGGACGGCATCATGCCATGCGATACCCAGATCATGCATGAGCTTGACTATACCATAAAGCACAGACAGGCCTATCCCAAGCTGATGATGTGCTATGACCGCATCGCAATGGCGGGTATATACGATACGGAGCTTCGTATGACCTTTGACTTTGCCATAAGGTGCAGAAGAGATGAGCTTGACATGAGATGCGGTGACAGGGGATATCTGCTCACGTCACCCGATGAGGTGCTGCTTGAGATAAAGATACCCAATGCCATGCCTCTGTGGATGGCATCCGCATTGTCGGAGATAAGGGCATATCCCGTATCCTATTCCAAGTACGGGGAATACTACTGCAAAGAGCTCAGGGGCTGTGACAAGCAGCTCGGCGAATATTCAGCGGGAATGAAAATGGCTATTTCTTAAGGGGAAGATTCTTATGTTCAAAAGTATACTCGATACAGGCGCTATCACTCTGCAGCAGTTCCTTATCTGTTCTCTTGCTTCCATAGGCTGCGGAAGTGTATCTGCCATAAGCTATATGTTCAGGAGAAAGTTCTCACGCAGCTTTGTGGGCACGCTTATAGTTCTGCCTGTGATGGTGCAGTCCGTTATCATCATGGTAAACGGCAATGTAGGCACGGGCGTGGCAGTGCTCGGCGCATTCAGCCTGATACGATTCAGGAGCGTACCTGGCAATTCCCGTGATATAGCTGCGATATTCCTCTCTATGGCGGTAGGCATAGCTACGGGAATGGGACAGATCGGCTTTGCGGCAGTAATGACGTTAGTCGTGAGCCTGCTCTCGATATTGCTTTCTGTGATACCTGTGGGCAAATCAAGAGAGAATATGCGCGAGCTCAAGATAACAGTGCCGGAGGATCTTGACTATGAGGGCGCATTCGATGATATACTGAAAAAGTATACCGTCAGCTATTCTCTTGAATATGCGAAGACCGTGAATATGGGCAGCCTGTACGAGCTCAAATATGATATCAATATATCGGAGGGAACGAGCGCCAAGGCTATGATGGATGAGATACGCACCAGAAACGGCAATCTCACCGTCAGCTGCGGCAGACCTGTTGAACAGGAGGTGTTGTAGTGAGAAAGATCATTACAGCTGCACTCGCGGTATTATGTGTATTTACCGCATGCACTAAGGAGACCCCGGAAAAGCCCGCTGCTTCCGCCCCCGCTGTCACCGCTCAACAGCGCACAGAAACAGCTTCGCAGGCAGCAGAGAATGAGACGGCACCCGCACAGGAGGGTGGGGAGACTGTGTCAGGCGACAATGACGAGCTTCCGCTCAATGCAAGAGTCACCCTGTCCGAAGACAGCATCGATGTGAACGGCTCGGGTGTCAATGCCTACGGCACGCTCCTCAATATCAGCCGGGGCGGTGCGTATGAGATCACGGGCACTATGATCGGTCAGATCACCGTCGATGTCAGCAAGGAAGAGAAGGTAGAGATCATCCTGAACGGCGCTGATATTACTGCACCACAGGATGCAGAGGCAGTGCTTCTTGTCAGGTCGGCGGACAAGGTGATCGTCAGGATACAGGATGAGACGCAGAACGGCCTGTCGTCATTCAGCGAAGACAGCAATACAGGCGGCATCTCCGCCGATGATGACATCACTTTCAAGGGCGAAGGCACGCTCACTGTCAAATGCAAGGGCGATGGCATATACAGCAAGAACGATATTAGGATAAAAAGCGGCAATATCAATGTATATGCAGGCGGCGACGGCATAAAGGGCAAGGACAGCGTATCAGTCTCGGGCGGCACGCTGAATATCGAATCGGCAGGCAATGCCCTTGTATCGAACAATAAGGATGAGACTCACGGCAATGTGGATATAACCGGAGGCATCATCAATATCAGCGCCATCGGTGAGAATGCAAAGGGCATAAAGGCTCAGCACGCTCTTACGATAGGCGGCGGTGATATAAGGATCACCTCACAGGATGATGCGATAAACGGCGAGAACGTGACAATAACCGACGGAGATTTCTTCATAAGCAGCGGCGCAGATGCGATACATGCGGATATCAGGCTCGATATATCGGGAGGTACAGGCAATATAACAAGATCGACCGAGGGCTTTGAGGGAATGTCGGTAACTGTCAGCGGCGGTGAATGGCGGATGCATGCATCCGACGACGGCATAAATGCCACCGACGGCTCGGCAGACACAGTTCCGGACTTCAATATGCCGGAGCCCCCCGATTTCGGCGATGCTCCCGACGGAGATGAAGACAAGCCGGATTTCGGAGATATGCCTGATTTCGGCGATGTGCCCGAAGCACCCGACTTTGGTGCTCCAGCGGGCGGTGCTCCTATGGGCGGCCGTGAAGTTTCACCCGATGTATATTTCAATATGTCGGGCGGTAAAGTATATGTAGAGGCCGGCGGCGATGGCGTAGATTCAAACGGCAATGTGGAAATATCCGGCGGCGAGCTTATCGTGGACGGCCCTGCGGATGATTACAATGCGCCTCTTGATTTTGACGGAAGATTTACGGTCACAGGCGGCACTGTCATTGCGGCAGGCTCCGCAGGTATGGCACAGATATATGATAGCTCTCAGCCGTCAGTCACGGTATTCTTCTCGACAGTGCAGGAGCCTTCGGAGATAAAGCTGATCTCGGCAGACGGCGATACGGTATGCACTCATGCTCCCGTGAAGAGATTTGCCTTTTTCACCGTGACATCGCCCGATATTGCCGACGGCACATACTCCCTTGAGGTGGGCGGCGAAAAGCTGTGCGAGATAGAGGTATCGGGCAATACCATCGTCAATGACAAGGGCGAAGCGGTCGAAGGCGGCGGTATGTTCGGAAGGCCGCCTGTCACAAAAGGCTGATGACCATTGAACGGATATGATAACGGAGGAACAACATGATAAATGCAGTACTTACGATAGATGATATAGCATCGAAGAACACGCCTGCGATAGTGGACTATCTCTGCGAGAAGGGCATAAAGCCCGTTATGTTCGCATGGGGCGAGAATGTGGAAAGATATTTCGATAATGCGGTGTATGCTCTGAAAAACGGCATCATCGTCGGCAATCACAGCTATTCTCACCCGAATTTCTCAAAGCTCACCCCCGAAGAGGGCTTTGCTGAGATAGAGAAGTGCGAGGCTGTGCTTGACAGGCTGTATGATGCGGCAGGGGTTGAGCGCAGATACAGACCCTTCCGCTTCCCCTACGGCGACAAGGGCGGAGAGAACAAGGCTGTATTCCAGAAGTATCTCGCAGATAATGGCTTTGACAAGCTCGATGATCGTAAGATAGCATTCCCTTTCTGGAAGTATATGGGCTTTGACAAGGATATAGATACATTCTGGACATTCGATGTTGCCGAGTACAATATCCGAAAGGGCAGCGGCTTTACTGCAGAGGACGTTATAAAGCGCATACATGATGAGCATCCCGGCTCCGGTGCGCCTATGCTCGCTGACGGCAGCCATATCATACTGCTCCATGCACATGATGAGACCGAGGAACTCGTGCCCGGATACTACAGGCAGTTTGTGGATCATCTGCTTGCAAACGGTGTTTCGTTCACAGCTCCCGCATTCATAGAGAAGGCATGATGAGCGGTGTGATAAGAGAGATAACCGAGAATAAGAAGCAGTATCTTGATTTGCTGCTCCTAGCCGATGAGCAGGAGGACATGGTCGATCTCTATCTTGACAAGGGCAGGATGTTCGTGCTTGATGACGGCGGTGTCAGGGCAGAGTGTGTGATCACTGATGAAGGCGGCGGACTCCTTGAGATAAAGAATATTGCCACAGCCCCCGAATATCAGGGCAGGGGATACGGCCGACAGCTGATAGACTATGTCAGGGAACGCTTTGCCGCGGAGTATGACACACTGCAGGTCGGTACGGGTGACAGCCCGCTCACGGTGCCGTTCTATGAGAAATGCGGATTCACAAGGCACCATATCATCAAATCTTTTTTCACCGACAATTACGACCATCCTATCTTTGAGGCAGGCGTACAGCTTGTGGATATGGTAGTGCTTCGCATGGATATGAGGGACGGAGCATGAAGAAGCCACTTGGCAGAAAGACCGTTATAAAGGCTGCTGCAGCCGTGATAATCGCAGTGCTGCTTATCACAGGCGGTCTTGCGGTATACGAAAATATACAGATGAGCAAGATCCCCGCGCTCTCCTTTGAGGATACGCTTTTGTATACCACAGGCGGCAATAAGTCCGCGGTGATCACCGTAGGCGTGATAAAGCACGGTGAAGCATCATACACCGTGTACGGTGAGGACGGCAAGGTGCTCGATCCTGTGAAGCACACCTATGAGATAGGTTCACTTACAAAGACATTCACCGCAGCTATGATAAACAAGGCGATCAGTGAAGGCAGGGCGGAGCTTGACGATACCATAGACAAATACCTTGACCTGCCTGAAGGGAATACCTATCCCACGATAAAGGAGCTCCTTACCCATACCTCAGGATACAAGGGATACTATCTTGAAACTCCCATGATAGGCAACCGTGTGAAAGGCAGGAACGACTACTGCGGAGTAACGCGTGATATGCTCCTTGAAAGGGCAGGAAAGCTCGATATGAACAAGGACAGCTATGGATACGAGTATTCCAATTTCGGCTATGCGATGCTGGGTCTTGTCCTTGAAAGCATATATGACACCGATTATACCTCTCTAATCAATGAGTATGCCGCAGAGCTGGGGCTTATGGATACCCATGTATCCACACAGGACGGCGATCTCGGCAACTGCTGGGAATGGCAGGACACAGATGCGTATATCCCCGCAGGCGCTGTAACGTCTGATATAGAGGATATGCTCAGATATGCCGAGCTTCAGCTTGAAGATGACAGATTTGCCGTATGCCACGAAAGCCTTTGTACAGTGAACGGTTCGAGTGAGCAGTATAGGATGATGGATATAAACATAGACGACATCGGCATGGCATGGGTCATAGACAAAAAGAACGGCATAGTCTTCCATAACGGCGGTACAGGCAAATATAACTGCTATCTCGGCATAGACCGTGAAAACGGCAATGCGGTGGTGATACTGTCAAATATGGCGCCGGGATACCGCATACCCGCAACAGTAATGGGAGTAAAGCTGCTGAATGAGCTTGCAGCTGAAAAATGATACAGCACAATATAGATAAACGTGCGGCAAAGGTTGAGAGGACAAAATGGAAATAGTCAAGAAGATCGCAAAGAATATCGGATTGTTGTTCCTTGTGTTGGTGATATTGAGTGCAGGCAGTATAGGAGAGTCCGTGGTCGAGTTGATACTGCCCGATGCATATGTGGGACTTATATTGGGCATAATAGTCAGGATAGCGATCATATGCGTTCTTTCATGGCTCACCGCAGACAAGTTGCTGAAGATATCTCCGGAGGAACTGGGCATAAGGCTGAAAATAAGCCCGCTGTGGCTGGTGCCTGCCATCGCACTTCCTGCGACGGTGCTGCTTTTCTATGTCATCCTACCCGGTGACCCATATGTATCCGGTGAGACCACACTGCCGAAGGCGCTGATATTTGCAGTGTTCGGTGTGGGACTGTCTGCGGGGATCACCGAGGAAATAGTGTTCAGAGGAGTGTTATTCCGCTATATGCAGAAAACTCTTGGCAATAAGGCGGCGGTGATAGTTCCTGCGGTGTTCTTTGCCTGCGCACATATAATGAATATGGAGCAGTTCGATCTTACGGATCTTGTGCTTCTCATTCTTGCAGGCTCATCGGTAGCGGTAATGTTCACCTTTATGGCGCTGAAGTCAAAGTCACTGCTCCCCGGCATGATAACTCATTCCTTATGGAATGCTCTGATAATAGGCAGTATCTTCGGTGTCGGAGACATCGTAAACGGTGCGGCAAATAAGTCGTACATCATCATCCCCGTAGAATCGTCGAGCAAACTGCTCACGGGCGGCAATTTCGGCATAGAAGCCGCACTGCCGAGCATCATCGGATATATCATCATATCGGTGCTGCTCTGTATGAAGAAAGAGGAGAAATGATATGCACAACGGCACTCAAGCCTTTGAGACGGACAGGCTCATATGCCGCCGCTTCGATATGACGGATATGCAGGATATGCTGGAGTTCTGGGCATCAGACCCGGGCACGCAGCTTGAATATGGTGAGCCTGTATATACAGATGCCACAGCGGTCACGGGACTTCTTGAAAAGTATATCTCAGCCTACGAACAGCCCGACACATACAGATGGGCGATAGTCGAAAAGGAAAGCGGGCATAATATCGGGCAGATAGCGCTGTGCAGGGTATATTCCGATATTATGACCGCCGAGATAGAGTACTGCATTGGTGACAGATTCCGTGGGCATGGCTATGCCGGAGAAGCGCTCCGGGGGCTTATAGGGTATATGTTCACACATACAGATATAGAGCGCCTCGAAGCATATCACCGCGGAGAGAACACAAGCTCCGGACGTGTGCTTGAGAGGTCGTCCATGCATATCACGGACAATGTGGAGCGTTTCAGGCGTGAGGGCAAGATACCCGAAGGCGAAGTATGCTACTGCATCGAGAGAGACAGATAATACCGCCCGTTAGAAAACGGGCGGCTCGTTGTTATGATCTCTTCTTTAGTTTTATAGTGAATACAGCGCATACCGCAACTCCTGCGATACCCAGGATTGCAAAGAGGAATGCGGCTCCTGAGCCCTTGCCGCTGCCGAAAAGCGATATGAGCAGGCTGTCTGCCCTGTCAGCCATATACGGCTCGAATACCTTGTCGATAAGCGCTCCGCCTGCAAGATATCCCACAGGGATCGTGAAGAACTGTAGAGTATTGCGGCAGGCGTATACGCGCCCCTGCATATGTGTGGGTATGGTGCTCCTCAGTATAACGTCCAGGTTTGCCCCCATATAGGGTATGAACAGCCATCCGCATACTGCGCCTATGCACCATATCACAGGGGATTGTCCGAATGCGAGCATGAAGTTCTCTGTACTCATGGAGAAGAACAGTGCAAGGCATATCGCTCTCACACGATCCTTCGGCGCGGGAGTGAGCGATGCTATCAGACTTCCCGCCAGTGCCGCAGCCCCCGCAAAGAAGTTCACTGTGCCAAGTACACCCTCACCGCCCTGCGGCTTTGAGAGTACCATAGCGGGCAGAGCCGAGTTATATGCCGATGCGATAAGGTTTATTCCCGCAAGGAAGAATATGAGCGTCAGAACGGTCGGGCTGCCTCTCAGCCATTTGAGCCCTTCCTTTACAGAGGAGAGCAGAGGCTCTTTCTTATCGGTGCTTTCGGGCTCCTTTATGGGTATGAACAGCAGCAGTACGATGAACGCCGCTGCAAAGGTCATGAGGTCTACCGAGAATACCAGTGATATTCCGCCGAATGTGAACAGTATCGTAGATATCACAGGCGTCAGCAGTGAATTGAGCGAATTTGTCAATGAACGCAGACCGCTCGTCTTCTGATAGTATTCCTTTGGTATAAGCTGTGTCGCAGCTACCTCGCTTGCAGGCTGCTGTACCGTGTTCATCAGACCGTTGACAGCATTTATCAGATACAGATGCCACGGTGCAAGAGAGCCTGTTTTCAGCAGCAGGAATGCCGTAACGGTAGTCATTGCCGCGAGCAGGTCACAGATAAGCATAGTCCGCTTCTTGTTCCATTTATCGCTCAGTGCCCCCGCAAATATGCTCATCAGCACATAGGGCGCATACGAGCATACAGAGAGCAGTGCGGTCTCAAGTGCAGAGCCGCTCTTGCCGAACAGCCACAGCACCAGCGCATAGCTTGTCATGCTGCTGCCGAGCGCGGACAGCGACTGTGTGCTCCACAAAAGAAGATAGTGTTTTAGCTTTATGATCGAATTTTTCATTTGACTTTGCTCCTTTATTTATCTTGTCTGTTAAAAGCAAAGTCAGAGGGTACATCTGTGTTTACATTATTGGGTCGTTATGCCTCCATGCAGTCCCCTCAAACTTTGCATGGAGGATATACTTCGCATCTTATCATATCTTATCACCTTTATTCGTAGTATCGTTCCATCAGCGGTATAAGCTCATATGGCTCCATACCGCCGTGTATAAGTTCATCAAATCTAATTAGCGTATCGTGTACATACTGCAGGAGAGAGTCGGATATATCCGCATATATCTCAAGTCTGCCGCCTGTGTATACGCCGTTTTCTATCCCGAGGAAACGCTCGAGCAGCGGTATATCGGTGCGTCCGAGAGCTGCATATATGCCGACTGTATCCGCTTCAAGCTCATCGAATACTCCCTTCATATGGCCGTACTTCCTGCTGCATATGAAATGGGTGCATTCATGGAAGCGCCTTATCGTATGGGATATGCGCAGCCATTCGGCTTCATCGTATCCATCGGGTGTGATGCCGCTGTATGCGCCTGTCGAGAGAAGTATCACCGCAGAGGTGAGGCGTTCCCGCTCAAGGTTCCTGAGATATCTTATCAGCCCCATAGGGTCTGCATCGGGATGCTCGCTGAGATACCGCGCCTTTTCAGCGGTGAGCTTCATCCTGTCCCTCACGCCGCTTATCATGGAAGCGCCCTGGGAATTTGGTATATCCTGCCGTTCGCAGCGATAGGCAAGGATGCTCAGCGCAGTCTCAAAATCAGCTCTGTCTGCAAGCGTCAGTATCAGCACATCCCCCGCAGGAGTGTGCTCTGTGACCAGAGAGTCTCCGTCGCTGCCGCGGAAATGGTCAAGAGATGCGGCTGTATAAGCGTCGTTTATCGTCTGCAGATATACGGAGCGCTCGGTGCCCACGGGCAGACAAAGCTGCGGGAAATGCTCCGCAAGGGCTTTGACAGCGCCTCTTCCGCGTATGTCTGTCACAGTATATATGCCGCTGTGATCTCACCGTAGTATGCGGTGTGAAGATCGCCGCCCGCATAGAAGGATTGCAGCCCCTCGGGCATAGGCTCATCCTGACGCTGCTTGTATACCACCTTGCATTCGAGGGTAAGAGGCAGTTCCTTTATGGCAGGGGAATCTACCGTAACTCCATCGGTGAGAGTGAAGCCCATATCCGCTATCTTGTCCGTGTCACGTCCCGACTTGGAGCCGCAGTGAGCGATGACCTTCTTGATGAATGCGGGGTCGGTGCTTTCAACGGGTATATTCACGGTGAATACGCCAGACTTGTCAATGAATTCCTTGGTATAGCGGCTTTCGCGCACAACGGTTATGAATACGGGCTTGTTCCATTCAATGCCGATCATTCCCCATGAGATAGCCATTGTGTTGACTTTGCCGTCAGCCTTGGATGTGAGCAGCACGCCATTCTTCACAGCCTTGAGTATCTGCTCTGTATAGTCAAATACATTTATATCCATGATATGCTCCTTATATGGTCACAGCTATGCCCCGCAGGGAGCATAGCTGATCGGATGTTACTTTGCAACGATGTTTACAAGTCTGCCCTTGACATATATCTCCTTGACGATATTCTTGCCGTCTATTGCAGCAGCAACTGCTGCATCAGCCTTGGCTGCGGATATCGCAGCATCATTGTCTGCATCTGCGGGGATATTTATCTTGGCCTTTACCTTGCCGTTTATCTGTACGGCGATCTCTATGGTATCCTCTACAAGCTGTGCTTCATCATAGGCAGGCCAGCTTTCATAGGCTATGGTATCGGTATGACCGAGTATCTGCCATATCTCCTCACAGACATGAGGTGAGATGCAGGACAGCATCTTGACAAGTCCCTCTGCATATTCCATCGGGCATTTGCCGTTCTTGTACACAGCATTGACGAATATCATCATCTGTGCTATCGCAGTATTGAATGCGAGCTGCTCATAGTCGTCGGTGACCTTCTTTACTGTCTGGTGGTATACCTTTGTGAGCGAACCGTCATTGTCAGCAGTGAGATTTTCAGGCTCGGTAAAGAAATTCCATACTCTCTGTATGAATCTCTTTGCGCCTTCAACACCGCTCTTGCTCCAGGGCTTGCTGACCTCGAGAGGACCCATGAACATTTCGTAGAGCCTGAGTGTGTCTGCACCGTAGTCTCTTACTATATCCGAAGGATTAACGACGAATTCAGGGAAACGCTTGCCCATCTTGATGCCGTTCTCTCCGAGTATCATGCCCTGATGAACGAGCTTTTTGAAGGGCTCCTTTGTAGGTGCAAGACCCTTGTCGTAGAGATATCTGTTCCAGATACGAGAGTACATCAGATGTCCCACAGCGTGCTCGGGGCCTCCTATGTAGAGATCTACGGGCATCCAGTGCTTCAGGAGCTCCTGATCAGCAA
Organism: Oscillospiraceae bacterium; assembly: GCA_017410745.1. Classification (GTDB taxonomy): domain Bacteria; phylum Bacillota; class Clostridia; order Oscillospirales; family Ruminococcaceae; genus Huintestinicola. The sequence goes on along the minus strand of JAFPPJ010000342.1, from coordinate 795 downwards.
ACTCCTTGTCGTTGTGCGGATCGATATATCTGAAGAAGTACCAGCTCGAACCTGCGCTTCCGGGCATAGTGGAAGTCTCGCGCACGCCTTTTATGCCGTTGTGGTCATACTTTTTCCATTCGGTGGCATTTTCAAGAGGTGCCTTGCCGTTCTTGCCCTTGTAATCGTCGAGCTCGGGCAGTACCAGAGGAAGTTCCTCATCGTCAAGTACATGTATCTTTCCGTCCTCGGTATGTACCACAGGAACAGGCTCACCCCAGTAACGCTGACGAGCGAATATCCATTCGCGGAAATGATAATTGACAGTGCGCTTTGCTCTGCCCATCTTCTCGAGCTTTACTGTGATAGCTTCCTTTGCTTCCTCAACGGTAAGACCTGAGAATTCCTCCGAGTTTATGAGCTTGTAGCCCTTGCCGAGATACTCGCCCTTTTCCATGGCAGCTTCGGAAACGTCTATGTGCTCATCCTTGCCGTCGATTACCTGTATCATATCTATATTATGAGCCACAGCGTATTCAAAGTCTCTCTGGTCATGGCTGGGAACAGCCATGACAGCGCCTGTGCCGTAGCTTGCAAGTACGAAGTCGCCGATGAATATACGCACTTCCTTGCCGTTTACGGGATTTATGCAGGTAACGCCCTTGAGCTCGCAGCCGGATTTAGTCTTGTTGAGCTCGGTGCGGTCCATATCGTTCTTCTTCTTGGTCTCGTCGATATAAGCCTGTACTTCCTCGCGGTTCTGCACCCTGTCGAGCAGTCTCTCGGTGATCTCGCCGTCGGGGGCAAGCACCATGA